>CAYZKX010000097.1:0-4221 GCA_964479055.1 uncultured Flavobacteriaceae bacterium | reverse complement strand
GGAGCACGAAGTGCCGTGTGAAGTACTGCACGGTTTTCTGTCTCATTAATTTTTTCACCATTAAAGTAGCGTTCTATGGCGTCTTTTAATTCCACCTCATCCAGAAGCTCCATAAAAAGGTCAAGTGTCTCGGTGGTGCATCTGTTTTTGGAAAAGTCCACATAAAAGTCCTCCCATTTAATTGAGAATTCCTTGCCTCTATTAGCATTGTTATCAAACCAATCTAACATATGCACGTCCTTAATTTGTGAAAAGTGACTTTCCAATTTATGCCAGGATTCAGTCTTTGTGGGATTGATCTTTTTTAAGGTCATTTAGTTTTGTGTGATTGAGTTATCCTCCAATTCAAGTGGTTCGTTAATTTGAACTTCAGGATAAGAAATACTGTCTAATTGTTTCCGCAGCGGAATGATAAACTCAGAATACCTTGCTTTAAGATGTTCGGGAATGGATTCAGCTGCAGGTAATTTTTCTCTAAACGGATCTACTTGCTTGCCGTTTTTCCAAAAGCGATAGCACACATGTGGCCCTGCGGTGTTACCGGTCATACCTATCCAGCCTATAACATCACCTTGTTTCACATAATCTCCTTTTTTTACATTTTGAGCTTTCATATGAAGGTACTGGGTACTGTAGGTGGCGTTATGTTTGATCTTTACATATTTTCCATTTCCTCCTCTTCGTCTTGATTCGGTGACCGTTCCATTGGCGGTCGCCAGAATTGGTGTTCCAATTGGAGCTGCAAAATCGGTGCCTTTATGTGGTACCCTTCTATAGTTATAATAAGCTATTCTTCTGTTAAGGTTATACCGTGATGAGAGCACTCCAAATTTTAAAGGTGATTTTAAAAATGTTCTTCTTAAACTCTTGGTGTTTTCGTCAAAATAATCGGCAATTCCTTTGGTGCTATCCACCATAAAATTAAAAGCATAAAACTGTTCATCACGATGTTCAAAAAAAGCGGCATCAATACTTTCTATACCTGCGTAAATACTGTCTTCAATAAATCGTTGTTTATAAATGATCTTGAATCTGTCTCCAGCCTGGAGTCTGAAGAAATCTATAGTCCAGGCATAAATACCTGCCATTTCATTGCCCAGTTCCCATGGTAAGCCTTGTTCATCCATGGTTATTGAAAGACTTTCATTGATGACTCCTGAGGCTACCTTTTGTTGGATGGTAATTGGTTTCTTTTCACGATAGGCCAAGATGGAATCACAGAATTCAATTACAACATATTCAGTGTTATAGGGTTCGTAAATAAATGCCTGAGGTTCTTTTAGTTCGTCTTTTGTACAAAGTAGTGTATAGGGTTTACCGGCCTTTAGTTTTCTAATATCAAAAGTGTCTTTTGACTTCTCAACTATTTCGTGAATTTTTGGATATCCAATATTATTACGTTCTAGAATTTGTCCGAAGCTATCGCCGCTTCTAATGGTATCTCTAACTACGGTAAAATTATTTAGGTTATAGCCAAACTCGTAAAGCTCTTCCTGATTTACAAAATTTTCCTCTGGAATTTCTTCAACAGGAATTTCTTCTTTACAAGCTTGGAAGTTAAAAATTATAAATGCTACTAATACAATTTTTAAATGTTTCATATATATAGGTTAAACATTATGTCCCCAATTCTCTAATTCTTCGGTGCTCCAAAGTTCTGGAAAAAAGATTCGTTTTTGGAACTTTGGATGCATATATTTTTGCCAATCACTGCCGCCTGTAGCCTCGCCATCACCATCTTTCCCCAAAATATAGTGGACAGCGGCATTGTAATGGGCCATTACCCAGGTAATATTTACAGTATAATCATAATGTCTCATGGCATTGATCAAATCTTGATCTTCCTGATCTTTTTTAGGAAGTTCCTTGAATCGTGACCATAGATTTTGGGTATTATAGACCTTCATAAAGGTGATAAATTCTTCTTTATATCTGTTTTCAAAATTGGTCAGTAATTTAGATTTACTCCCTGTTTTATAATCTTTACCTGCAGCCTGCCAATACAAGTGCTCAAAGGCGTGTTCAAAAGGTGTGTTTCGATCTATTGTGGCTCTAAATCTATTATCTATCAAATTGATCAATTCGGTTGAAGCAAACTCTATAAGTCGATATTGTGCACTTTGAAAGCCACTGCCAGGAGTGAGAGCATGTCTAAACTTATTGTATTGCTCGGTCTCCATCCCTTGACGCATAATATCGAATGACGTGGTCAACATGTCAAAATAGCGGCTTATCCGCATTAATTTTGCCTCAAAGAACTTGGTGCTTAAATCTTCTTTCTCGGCTACCTGAGAGATCTCCCATAGCACCATTTTAAAGAGGAGCTCGTTAATTTGATGATAAGCAATAAACACCATTTCATCGGGAAAGGAAGTACGTCTTATTTGTAGGCTCAGTAATGCATCGGTATGAATGTAGTCCCAATAGGTAATTGGTTCAGTGTATAGCAAGCCTTCCAAATAATTTTCAGTGTCCTCACTTAAGGCGTCATATTTAGCTTGTAATTTATTTAATAAGTGCGTATAATCAGGTTGATCAGACATAAACTAGTTCATTTGTATCACAAATTGATGTTTTAAACCTTTAAATTCATCCAGGTCCGCTCTTAGCGAGCCAACGGCAAGATCGGCCTTTATGCGCAAAGGTATTTTATTTTTATCAGCGCTAACCCAAAGGGTTAAACTTTCTTCTTCTTTAAAAACCCTGCCAGCCATTACATATGGCCTGAATTTAAGACAGTTCACTTTACCAAACTTAGTTTTTAATACTTCCTCTCCCAAATATTGAATCTTAAATCCATAGTTCTCCTCATCAAAAAACATATCGGTACGTACTTCATCTCCAATTTTTAACATAGACATGTCCATATTGTCTCGTAAATAATAAAATGTTGAAACCATATCCTGAACATTAGGGCGCGTATCAATAACCTTTTGAGTGTTGTGTTTTATGTTATTGACGTGGGCTTTTTGATTAATCTGATCGAATTCGATCACAATATTCTTAGTATGGCCCCCTTCGTTGACATCTCTAACAAACTTATATGGTATGAGTTTATCTTTATCTATAAAGCTTTCATAGCGATCTATTACCTTAAAAAACCAACTTATAGCACCTGTAGTTTTCCCTATTCCAACAACGTGATAAACAGAAGCGCCATTCAACACTTTTTCATTAACAGTAAGCGTAGCTTCTCCCGCTTTCATCCAACCGCTATAGCTCATTCTAAATTTAAACCACTCTCCTTCTTTAAATGAAGAATCTTCCTGTGCTACCGTTGGAGTAACAAGTAAATAAAAGGCTAATATTAGTATTGCTTTATTCATTAATCTTCTAATTGTAATAAAACTAAAACAAGATTTTTTTATTGTTGTTCAATTCGAATTACAATTACTATTCCAAAAGTAAAAAAACAAAAAACTCTGCCTACAATAATGTGACAGAGTTTTATCAATGAATGCGTTAAAATTATCCTAACGTCTAAAGTGTACCTCTATTGGCCTGTTCACGTTCAATAGATTCAAACAAGGCCTTAAAATTGCCTGCCCCAAATCCTCGAGCACCCATACGTTGGATGATCTCGAAAAACAATGTGGGTCTATCTTCAACAGGTTTTGTGAAAATCTGCAACAGATATCCTTCCTCGTCAGCGTCAACCAATATAGAAAGTTTTTGAAGTTCATTAAGGTCTTCCT
Organism: uncultured Flavobacteriaceae bacterium; assembly: GCA_964479055.1. Lineage (GTDB taxonomy): Bacteria > Bacteroidota > Bacteroidia > Flavobacteriales > Flavobacteriaceae > CAYZKX01. The sequence goes on along the minus strand of CAYZKX010000097.1, from coordinate 526 downwards.
TGAGCATATGCTTATGTACTCCAAGTCGTTTTGGAATTTCATCATAATATGCTTGTGGTGGTGGTGGTAAAAATTCAACTCCTCTTGCTCTCAATTGTGCCACAGTTGTAATAATGTCATCAGTAGCAACTGCTAAGTGTTGAACTCCAGGGCCTTCATAAAAATCAAGATACTCTTCAATTTGTGATCTTTTTTTCCCTTTTGCTGGTTCATTTATAGGGAATTTTATTCTGCCATTTCCATTGCTCATTACCTTACTCATTAGCGCGGAGTATTCGGTATGAATTTGTTTATCATCAAATGACAAAAAGTTTTCAAATCCCATAACGGTCTCATACCATTCTACCCATTGATTCATTTCTCCCCAACCTACATTACCAACCATATGATCAATGTATTTTAAACCTACAGGCTCATGGGTATAATCAGAATCCCAAGTTTGATAACCCGGCAAGAACACCCCATTATAGTTTTTACGTTCCACAAAAATGTGAACCGTTTCACCATAAGTATGGATGCCTGACTT
>CAYZKX010000096.1:0-8642 GCA_964479055.1 uncultured Flavobacteriaceae bacterium | reverse complement strand
GGCATCACATGGCGCAATATTTCAGATGGTCAGTTTAAAACAGGAACTGTAGGTGCTATTGCGGTAGCTGAGAGTGACTCTAATGTTGTTTACGTAGGTATGGGTGAGCATGCCGCTCGAGGCGTTATGACCTCAATGGGCGACGGGGTTTATAAATCTACTGATGCTGGTAGGACATGGAAACATATCGGATTAGAAAAATCTGTTCATATTTCCGATGTCATCATTCACCCGTCAAATCCTGATCTGGTTTATGTTTCCGTTCAGGGCGCTCAATATGCTCCATCCGATGAACGCGGTGTTTACCGCTCTACTAATGGAGGTGAAACATGGGAGCAAGTCTTAAAAGTGAATAATACAACAGGTGCTTCTTCTTTATCCATGGATATGAATAATCCTAGGATTCTCTATGCAGCCATGTGGCAACATCAACGCTATCCATGGATCATGGAATCAGGAGGAGAACATTCTGGCCTCCACAAATCTACCGATGGTGGTGACAGCTGGACTAAAATGGAAACCGGCTTACCTAAGGCGTTTGGAAAAGCCGGCATTTCGGTATCACGTGCAAATTCCGATCGCGTTTTTGCTGTCATTGAAGCCGAAGGGAAAAAAGGTGGTGTTTACCGATCTGATAATGGTGGTAAGAAATGGACTCAAATCAACTCAAACCGTGTTAATATTGCACGATCATGGTATTATATGGAGATCTTTGCCGATCCACAAAATGAAAATGTAGTCTACGTTTTAAATGCTCCAGTTATGAAATCCATAGATGGTGGCAAGAGCTTTACCAACATTCCTGTTCCTCATGGTGATAATCATCACCTATGGATAAATCCAAACGATAATACCAATCTCATTAATTCGAATGATGGTGGAGCAAATATCTCATTCAATGGTGGAAAAAGTTGGAGTACTCAACAAAATCAACCAACGGCGCAATTCTATAGGGTTATTGCGGATAATCTCGTTCCTTATAATGTTTATGGTGGGCAGCAAGACAATTCAGCGATTTCTATTGCGAGTAGAACCAACGACTTTGGGATAGATTGGAAAGACTGGCATTCAGTTGCAGGCGGTGAAAGTGCTTTCATTGCCTTTGATCCGGATAATCCAAGTACTATTTATGGCGGCACTTATCAAGGAAATATTGCCAAATGGGAAGCGGGTTCTAAAGAACAGAAACCCATAAAACAATATCCTGAATTAGGCTTGAGTATTGCACCAAAAGATTCAAAATACCGCTACAATTGGAATGCACCTATCATTACTTCTCCACACGATAGAAGCACCATATATCATGTTGGAAATGTAGTTTTTAAAACCACTAATGGTGGGCAAAGCTGGGACGTCATCAGCCCGGATCTTACTAAGAACGAGAAAGAAAAGCATGGCCCAGGAGGAGGACCATATACCAACGAGGCCGCTGGAGGTGAAAACTATAATACCTTAATGTCCTTGGTTGAATCACAGCATGAGGAAGGCGTGCTATATGCTGGAAGTGACGATGGTCTTGTTCATGTTACTCGAAATGGTGGACAAAGCTGGGATAACATAACTCCTGGAGATGTCAAGGATGGTATTATTAATAGTATTGATATTTCAGAACATGATCCTGGAACTGTGTATATCGTGGTTATGCGTTACAAATCTCAGGATTTGAATTCACATATATACAAGTCAAATAATTACGGACAGTCATGGACTAAAATTGTCAATGGACTTAATGATCCTCATGGTTTTGCTCGTGTAGTAAGAGCAGATAAAAAAGTCGAAGGTCTGCTTTATGCCGGAACAGAAACTGGTTTATTTATCTCCACTAATGACGGTCAAAACTGGGAACGCTTGCAATTAAATTTACCTGTAACACCAATTAATGATCTTTACATACAGGACAATGATCTTGTTGCGGCAACTTCAGGAAGAGGTTTTTGGATACTTGATGATCTGGTAGCCATTCAAAATTTAAATACAACTAAAAAGGCTGCGGATATTTTTAAACCTAAAAACACCTATCGCATTTTTGGTGGCAGTACCTCACGATTTATTCCTGGGATTGGACAGAACCCTAAACAAGGCGTTACATTTGACTATTATCTTGAAGAAGCTGCAGATACCTTAAATCTCAAACTTGAGGTATTACAAAATGGCAAAGTCATTAGAACTTATTCAAATAAGAAACCAAAAGGATTTAAATCATGGCCTGGTGGTCCATCTGCTCCTCAAATATTACCGGCAAAAAAAGGATATAATAGATTTACTTGGGATTTCAATACCGAGGCTATCCCTCCTATTGATAACGTATTTGTTTTTGGTGGATATGGCGGTTCAAGTGTTGGTCCTGGGGAATATACTATACGCCTTTCACTAGAAGATGAAACCGATGAAACCAATGTCACCATTTTACCTAATCCTAAAGTCAAAGCGACGGCTCAAGATTTCGCCGAACAACAGGATATGTTAACAACTATTGAGAATACGGTAAAGGACATGCATGAGTCCGTTATCAGCATGCGATCGGCAAAATCGCAATTGAAAAGTTATTCCAAATTATTGAAAGATAACGACGATGCGAAAGATCTATTAGAGAAAGGAAAAGCGTTAACAAAGCGAATCGATTCTTGGGAACGCAATCTTATTCAACCTGATCAGAAGACCTTTCAAGATGTGATTAACTTCAACAATAAATTGAATTCACAATTGCTTCATTTAAAGGGGTATTTAGATGTGGCCGATCCTGAAGTGACGCAAGGCGCCAAAGAGCGGCTAAATGATTTGTTGGCTGATTGGAAAGTTTATCAAGACGAACGCAATGCCATTATCAATACCGAAATGGATGCTTATAATAAGGCCTTCGATGCATTGAACTTACCTGCTATTATTTTAAAAGATTAATTTATGAATGCACTAGCATTTGATCATTTCGTAAAGAAAATTTACATTAAATCCACAATAGAAAAACTCTATTGGTGTTGGGCTACTGAGGATGGTCTGACTACCTGGTTCTTGCGTGAAGCCATCTTTAAACATGACAATACAAAAGTTGATTACGGCGCATACGTCAACGCAGGAGATACCTATACATGGAAATGGCACAATTGGGATGGACTAGAAGAAGGCAAGGTACTAAAGGCCAATGGTAAAGATTTTATACAATTTACATTTGCAGACGGTGTTGTTGACATTAATCTTGAACAAAAAAATGATCTTGTAATTGTGACCCTAAAACAGCATCAGATTCCTTTGGATGAAGAGAGCAAACTGAAGATTCATGTAGGTTGCAGCAACGGTTGGACATTCTGGCTAACCAATTTAAAGGCCTATCTTGAACATGGCATTCTTCTTAATGAAAAAGAAATAGATCTCACTGAAAATGAATTAGCTGGTTGGGTTTTTGTAAATATGTAGATATCTTTATATCTCATAAGTCAAAATGATGATGGTATTAAAAAACAGTTATTGGATAACGCTTATATGCTTCATGTCTGCAGTTTTTGTTTCTGCTCAAAAACAAGGATATACTGAAAACCAGTTAACTAATGGCAATTATGACAATCGCTACGCCAGCTATAATAAGGCTGGCAATCAGATCATTTTTGAATCTAATAGAGATGGCCATTGGCAAATCTATGTGATGAATATCAATGGTACGCGACAACGACAACTTATAAGCAGTAAGTATAACGACAGAAGGCCTTCTTGGCATCCTTTCAAGAATATGATACTTTTTGAATCTGACCGTAAAGGGTATTCAGAATTCTATACCTATAACATCGATACGCGAGAACTCAAGCTCATACCTATACCTATCAAGGGGAATAAGCTATATGGGCAATTTGCTCCTAACGGTCAAGAAATGATCTTTAATCATAAGGTAGCAGATAAGAATTACAATATTTACATGTGTAATCTAAAAGGAAAACGATTAAAAAAACTTGTAGACAATGCTCATGCTAATTTGTATCCCAGATTCTCATCACGAGGTGATGCCTTTGTCTATTTCTCGAGGAAAGATACTCAAGGTGAAACGGATGAGATCTACTCTTATAATATCATTCTAAAGGAAGACCAGCGTTTAACCGAATGGCCTACGCATAATTTTGTTCCTACGTTCTCCAATGACAGAAATCACATTGTCTATGCCCAATCCATGGAAGGCAATAGACCTGAAATATTTATTATGACTGTTAACGGTAGCAACAAACATCAAATAACTTTTAATGAAAATGGCGACACCTTACCTAATTGGTCGCCTAAAGACATTAATCTCCTAATTACCGGCGAACGTAACGGCAACTATCATATTTGTAAGATACTTCTAAAAGAACCATTTGAAGGCACCGAAAAACCCTTTGAAGTAGTTACAAAAGACTAATAATTCAAACCACACTGGTATAGATCAAACAAATATTTAAACCCTACAATCTATTCCTGTAATTATTGTCAATTGTATTTTCTTTTTTATTATTTTTATCCAACTACTTCTACACAACTATATACCCAATTCAAGGTAAAACCTGCATAACTTTAATAATTAACTAACCATCATGCAACCAAAAAAATCATTTCTGATTGCCCTTATTATTAGTGTAATTGGTCTTAGCTGTTGGGAATTGTATTGGCGAAGCCAAGGAAAATATCCAACATTAAACGATGATAAAGCGCTCTGGGCAATGCACCGAGCAGACGTTGAAACAGCCAATAGCGATCAGGTAGTTATCTTTGGCTCTTCAAGAGCGTATTTTGATATTCAACTCAGCGAATGGGAAAAAATAACTGGTCAAAAACCCATTCAATTATCATCTACCGGCTCTCCACCTTTACCATCATTTCGCGACTTAGTTAACAATACTGACTTTAGTGGTACAGTAATCGTTGGTGTAACTCCCGGTTTATTTTTTTCAACAACTAACCCGACCAACCAATTCTGGAGGAGAATTCAATCAAAGATTGATTATTATGAAGACAGAACCTACGCTGACCGTTTAAGTTATAGATTATCAATTCCATTACAACAAAATTTAGTTTTTATGTCTGCCGATGAAGAAATCTGGACGGATGATATTGATCTAAAATCTTTGTTAAGACGCATTCAATTAAGTAAAAGAACTGAAAAACCACAACGACCTCCGTTTTACTTCTTTGGAGAGGTTAACACAAATAGAAATATGTCAATGACTGCTAGAACAGCTCAAGACACTGCTTTTGCCAATTCCATAATTAATGTTTGGAATTACTATGTCGGTAATTCCGAACCACTAGAAAAAGAAAATACCATGGCGTACTTTTTAGAAGATGTAAAAAAGTTTAAAGAACGAAATGGTAATCTCATTTTATTACGATGTCCTTCCAGTGGAGGTCAAAGATTTGGTGAAGGTATGGGTTTACCACGTGCTGACTATTGGGATGAACTTGTATCAAAGGCTAATGTTCCCGCATATCACTTTGAAGATTATGATCAATTAAAAGATCTTAAATGTCCTGAGGAATCCCATTTAAGTAAAGAAGATGCAGAGTATTTCACTCGTGAAATAGCAAAAATAATGCTGGAAGATGGCACAATTACTAAATCTAAAACCAATTAATTATGTTATTTAATTCATTAAGTTTCGTATTGTTTTTGGTATTAGTTTTAGCACTTTACTATTCAAAACTATTTAATTGGACCAACAAAAAACGCATGCTGTTATTAGCGAGTTATTTGTTTTATGCCATGTGGAATCCGCCTTTAATTCTTCTATTGTGGATTTCAACAGTTATAGATTGGTCTGCTGGTAAAAGACTTGCTATTGAAGAAAATCAAAGGAAACGTAGGATGTGGCTCTTATTGAGTATGACAGTTAATCTTGGGTTTTTGGCCTTTTTTAAATATGGTGACTTCTTACTACAAAACTTTGTAACACTAACCAATTCAGTTGGCATAGATTTTCAAGCGAAGCCAATGGATATCTTACTACCAATGGGTATATCGTTCTATACATTTCAAACCATGTCATACACCATTGACATGTATCATAGAAAGACAGAACGCGCTAAAACATTTCTTGATTTTGCACTCTATGTAACGTTTTTTCCTCAATTGGTCGCAGGCCCAATTGTTAGAGCAAAAGAATTAGTCACCCAATTTTATGAACCTAAAAGGGCCACGGTCAATCAATTTTTTTGGGGTTTGTTTTTATTGACTCTTGGTTTATTTCAAAAAGTAGTTATGGCAGATGGTCTTTTGGCCCAAACGAGTGATACCGTTTTTGATTCGGCAGAATTACTTCATGGGATTGATGCATGGGTAGGAACACTTGCATTTTCGGGCCAAATATTCTTTGACTTTGCAGGTTATTCAACATGTGCCATTGGAATTGCCCTTATGTTAGGTATTATATTGCCTGACAATTTTAGATATCCATATGCATCATTAGGCTTCTCTGACCTATGGAGAAGGTGGCATATAACTTTATCTTCTTGGCTAAGAGATTATTTATATATACCGCTTGGTGGTAATCGTCACGGTATTACTAGAATGTATGTTGCCCTCATGCTTACAATGTTACTAGGTGGCTTGTGGCATGGTGCAGCTTGGACCTTTGTTGCTTGGGGAGGATTACATGGGACCTATTTAATACTTGAACGCTTACAACGTAAATACTTACCATTTCAAATAACTGCATACAATGGTATTTTCCTTGCCTTTTTAACATTCTCATGTGTAAACTTGACATGGACATTCTTTAGAGCACCTGATTTTGCAAAGGCGTGGAATATGGTTAAATCTATGTTTTATATGCAAACAGATGGTGTTAAAGTACTTGAATATTTCGATATTATAAAAGTATGCATTGTGATTGGGCTATTATTTTTATGTCATTGGGTAATGAGAAATACATCTGTTAAAGAGGTTGCTCTAAAAACATCACCTATTGTGTTAGGAATTGTGTGGGCACTAATGTTCTTACTTATTTGTATAACACAAGGTAGTGGTGAACAGTTTATATATTTTCAATTTTAATTTAAAATATTCGTAAATTTCAAATGATTCAGACAGCTTCTATAATTGTTTGAATCATTTGTTTTAATTAGCAATAATTCTATGGTCAAAAAATGTTACCTATCATTTGTACCGATTTGTTTAATGTTCTTTGTAGCCACTACACAAACAGTTAAAATGAATGATGCTTTTAAAGAAGACAGTCCTTTAGGTGAATTATTTAAAATTCAAGAAGCTGAAATTGTTGATGGTTTCTTTGGTAAAATTGTAAATGGGGTCTTAGTTCCTGAAACGTTATTAATTAAAAAAGATTCAACATCTATTGCGCGCTTCGAAGTAACCAATGCACAATTCAAAGCTTTTAGGCCGAGTTTTGATTATGAAGCAGGAATTGATAATTATCCAGTTGAGGTTAGTTTGACAGATGCAAAAGCCTATGTCAATTGGTTGACTGAAAAAACTGGAGAAACGTATAGACTTCCCAATTATCAGGAAGCCTTGAACTTGCACAAACAGGCTCATAAAATTGGTGCTAAGGAGCTTACTCTCAATTATTGGGCTGGCTATGAAATAACTCAAGATCAAGTGCCTTTACTCAATGAAAAATTAAAAGAATTAACTACCATTCTATATAAAAAAGTCGGTAAAAAGAAACCAACTATGGTTGGTAATGCGGTCGTTTATGATTTAGGTGGAAATATTGCAGAATATTATGATGGTGGTGTATATGGATATAGCGCATATGATTTTTATGACAGCCAAGATGATAGTATGATAGACAGCAAACATGTTGGAATTCGCGTAATTAAAGAGTAATAACAATTGATCAAATTCTTTCGACATATTAGACAAAACCTCATCATGAAAAATAAAACATCAATGTATTTCAAATATGCCATTGGGGAAGTTATTTTGGTAATGGTTGGTATTTTATTAGCCTTACAAGTCAACAATTGGAACAATACTAGAGTAAAAAAGCAGCTAGAAAAAACAGTTCTCTTACAACTTAAAGAGGATTTAGGTAGTATGCTAAATGATTTAAGAGGTGATAAGGATGTTCTTAAAAAAGGCATAGAGAGTCACCTCAATATTGTGGACTATATCGAAAAAGATCTTGAGTATCATGATACCATGTGTTTTGATTTTCATTGGCTCATAAGAGACGAGTATATGTACCCAATAACGTCAGCCTATGATGTGCTACGAAAAGAAGGTCTTGATCTTATAAGTAACGATTCTATACGTGATAGAACCCAAAATGTATTTGAGTTCATGTTACCACGAATAAGTAAGGTTAACCCATTCTATCCTGATCTTGAAGAATTTTTTAATGATTACTACCACCAAAACTTTGGCGTGAATAAAGACTCTTCTTTAGTCTACAAATTCAAATTATATGACTACGAATTCGAGTATCCTTATACTGATACGTTTGAAGGCAGAAATTTTGATGTGTATCAAGGTTATGTCCCTAACGATTTTGAAGCTCTAAAAAAAAGCACTGAGTTTCAAGTACTTTTAAGACAAGCCTTCAGATATCGCATGTTTAAATATAACAGGTACAATTCGGCTATTTATATACTGGAGGATCTAAATACTAGACTCAATAAAGAACTGAATATTAGCGATGATTAAATTCTTTCGTAAAATACGCTAT
>CAYZKX010000095.1:813-8652 GCA_964479055.1 uncultured Flavobacteriaceae bacterium | reverse complement strand
CAATTACATCGTGCGACTGTGGTTCAATTTTTATGTGCGTGTGAAAGTCCACAATTTATTCTAGATATTTTCTAGCTGCTGTTAAGGCTTTTTTAATACCATCAGGATTTTTTCCACCCGCAGTAGCAAAAAATGGTTGACCTCCTCCACCACCTTGTATGAACTGGCCTAATTCACGAACTATTTGCCCAGCATTAAAATCGCGTTCTTGAACTAAGTTCTTGGAGATATAACAGGTTAAAAAAGCTTTACCATTAGATTCGGTTCCTATAACCAAAAACAAATTCTCAACTTTATTCCCTAGATCATTGGCCAAATTTTTTACGCTACCTTGATCCAGATCCAATTTGGTAGCCAAAAAATTGATCCCGTTGATCAATTCAATATTATTAGTTAAATCAGCTGCGGCATTTTTGGCTTTTTCCTTTAACAATTGCTCAACTTGTTTTCTAAGTTTATTGTTCTCCTGTATAATATTCAAGACAGTTTCTGCAGGTTTTTTTGAGTTTTTAACCATGTCCTTGATCTGAAACAAGGCTCTATTATTCTCAGAAAACTGAGTCTTCATGGCGTCTCCGGTAATGGCTTCAATTCTTCTTATTCCCGAAGCAATAGCGCTTTCGGTTTGAATTCTAAAGTACCAGAGGTCACTGGTATTTTCTACATGTGTTCCACCACACAATTCTATAGATTGCCCAAATTGGATGGCTCTTACTGTATCACCATATTTTTCACCAAACAAGGCAATGGCTCCTTTCTTTTCTGCATCATCTTTAGGAATATTTCTAAATTCTTGCAATGGTAGCTTATCTTCGATTCTAGCATTTACAAAATCTTCCACTGCTGTCAATTCATCTATTGTTAGCTTGGAAAAGTGTGAGAAATCAAAACGCAAATGCTTGGAATGCACGGCAGATCCTTTTTGTTCAACATGATCTCCTAATACTTCCCTTAATGCCTGATGCAAAAGATGCGTAGCCGTATGATTACTAGCCGTTCGGTGTCTTTGCTTAACGTCAACAGATGCTTTAAGCGTTTCATTGATATGTTTAGGTAAGTTTTTAACGAAATGAATAATTACATTATTCTCCTTTTTAGTATCTAAAATATAAACAACGTCACCATGGGTATCTTCTAAATATCCTTTATCTCCAACTTGACCACCACCTTCAGGATAAAAAGGTGTAAGATTAAAAACTAATTGATATTGCTCGCCATCTTTTTTTGAAACTACTTTTCTATATCGCGTGATCTTGACTTTAGTTTCTAAAAGATCATATCCAACAAATTCTTGTTCAGAATCATCCACAAGCACTATCCAATCATCAGTGGAAACTTCACTTGCTAAACGCGACCGTTCTTTTTGTTTCTTGAGTTCCTCATTGAATTCGTCCTCATTCAAGGACAGTCCTTTTTCACTCAATATTAAAGCCGTGAGATCTATAGGAAATCCATAGGTATCATAGAGTTCAAAGGCTCGTTTACCAGAAATGGTATCCGCTTTTGAATCTTCAACTATTCGATCTAACAATATTAATCCTTGATCCAGAGTTCGCAAAAAAGAAGCTTCTTCTTCTTTAATAACATTTTCAATAAGCTGTTTCTGAGTTTTCAATTCAGGGAATGCCCTACCCATTTTTTTCGCCAAAACTTCAACCAATCTGTAGATAAAAGGTTCTTTCTTATCCAAAAAGGTAAAACCATAACGAATAGCACGACGTAATATGCGTCTAATTACATAACCTGCGCCATTATTACTAGGTAATTGACCATCGGCAATGGAGAATGCCACCGCTCGTATGTGATCGGCAATAACGCGAATAGCAGTATCTACCTTCTTGTCCTTGCCATAGTCTTTTTGGGTAATGGTTTCAATCTCACGAATAATAGGTGTAAAAACATCAGTATCGTAGTTTGAAGTGACACCTTGAAGTACCATACATAAGCGCTCGAAGCCCATTCCAGTATCAATGTGCCTTTGTGGTAAATTTTCGAGCGAACCATCGGCCTTTCTGTTGTATTGCATGAATACCAAATTCCAGATCTCCACAACTTGAGGGTGGTCCATATTAACCAATTCTTTGCCAAAAATTTTTTGCCGCTCATCAAGTGGTCTAATATCCACATGAATCTCACTACAGGGACCACATGGTCCTTGTTCACCCATTTCCCAAAAATTATCCTTTTTATCGCCCATTAAAATACGATCTTCTGGAATTATGTTTTTCCAAAAATCATAAGCCTCCTGATCCATAGGAAGATCATCGTCCTTATCACCTTCAAATACAGTTACATATAATATATCTTTCTCAATACCGTATTCCTTGGTGAGTAACTCCCAAGCCCAGGAAATGGCTTCTTGCTTAAAATAATCACCAAAACTCCAATTGCCCAACATTTCAAATAAGGTATGATGATAAGTATCATAACCTACCTCTTCAAGATCATTATGCTTCCCTGAAACCCTAAGGCATTTCTGTGTATCGGCAATGCGCTTACTTTTTGGTGTGGCATTACCCAGAAAATATTCTTTAAAAGGCGCCATCCCTGAATTTACAAACATCAATGTGGGATCGTCTTTTAGCACCATTGGTGCGGACGCCACTATAGCATGCTGTTTTTTCTTGAAAAAATCCAAAAATTTCTGTCGGACGTCTTGAGATTTCATAATCAGCAGTTAATAAGCTTGTGTTTGATAAATTACTTTAAGTGTGAAACAATTTATATATTTACTCCCCAATAATTTATTTTGTAATTTATTGGTGTTTGTAAGCCTTACCGTAAAATATAAATTAAAAATTAGTGTTATATTTTATGGGGGTTGATTCACGTTCTGTTGATCGTGTAAAAATAGAACTTTTTAAGAAATGTCGAAGGTAAAATATTATTATGATCCCGATACGCTGTCATATAGAAAGATAGAGCGTAAAAAACGTACTACTATAAAGTATTTAGGGATGTTTTTATTGGCCTCCGCTTTGTTTGGGGTTCTGTTTGTTATTGTAGCTAGTCAATTTTTTGAATCGCCAAAAGAAAAGGCTTTAGTAAGAGAATTAGACAATCTACAATTACAGTACGAATTACTCAATAAAAAGGTAGATGAGGCGGAGCATGTACTTGCCAATATCGAAGAACGTGACAATGCCATCTATCGCTTATATTTCGAAGCCAATCCAATTCCTGAAGAACAACGTCGCGCTGGTTTTGGTGGAATTAATCGCTACAAGGAACTGGAAGGTTATGATAATTCAAACCTGATCATCGAAGCCAATAAACGTGTCGATATCTTATTAAAACAAATTGTGGTCCAATCAAAATCACTAGATGAGATCGCACTTTTGGCAGAAGACAAAGAAAAATTTCTCGCTTCTATACCAGCCATTCAACCAGTAAAGAATGAAGATCTAACGAGAATGGCATCTGGTTTTGGAACACGAATAGATCCTTTTACTAAAGTGCGTAAAATGCATTTTGGCATGGATTTTACAGCACCTCGAGGCACTCCTATATATGCCACAGGAGATGGCGTAGTTAAACGTGCCGATGCTGGTGCGTCAGGTTTTGGTAGGCATATCAGGATTGACCATGGGTACGGTTATATGAGCTTATATGCACACTTGTATAAATATAATGTAAGAAAGAATCAAAAAGTAAAACGTGGAGATCTTATTGGGTTTGTAGGAAGTTCAGGGCGATCAGAAGCGCCGCATTTGCACTATGAGATTTGGAAAGACGGAAAGAAATTAAACCCTATCAATTTTTATTACGGTAACTTATCAGCGTCGGAATTTGCTGATCTCTTAAAGAAAGCATCAATAGAAAACCAATCTCTAGATTAATGTATATAGATCTTCCAGAAAAACGCTATTACAGCATTGGTGAAGTCGCCAAAGCTTTTAATGTAAATGCCTCATTAATTCGCTTTTGGGAAAAAGAATTTGATGTTTTAAAACCTAAAAAGAATGCCAAGGGTAATCGTAAATTCACTCCAGAAGACATAAAAAACTTAAAGTTTATCTATCACTTGGTTAAAGAACGTGGCTTCACATTAGAGGGTGCCAAAACGCACTTAAAGGAAGGTAAAAAAGAGTCGCTCGATAATTATCAAATCGTTAGCAAGTTAGAGAATGTTAAGCAACAGCTCCTTAAAATTAAGGAGCATCTGTAACATTTTTATGCTATTAACAACTTATCAGTTGTAATACAGTCACATAACATTAACACATAAATTATTAAGAAATGAAAAAATGGATCATTCCAGTAGCATTATTGGCTCTTATAATATTTTGGGGTGTAGGTGTCAACAATACGGCCGTAGACCTACAAGAAAGTACAAAAGAAGCTTGGGCCGATGTTGAAAGCAGTTATCAAAGACGTAATGATCTTATAGGCAATCTGGTGAAAACAGTTCAAGGTGCAGCCGATTTTGAGAAAAGCACACTTGAGGCAGTCATCAAAGCCAGGAGCGAAGCCACAAAAACAACAATCGATCCCTCTAATATTACACCTGAGGATCTCATTGCCTTTAACGAAGCACAAAGTGGATTGAGTAGTGCGTTATCACGTTTATTAGTAACCGTTGAGCGCTATCCCGACATCAAGGCTAATCAAAACTTTTTGGAACTTCAGTCTCAATTGGAAGGCACTGAAAACCGAATCAATATTGCTCGTGATCGTTTCAATGATGCAGTTAAGCCCTATAACCAATATGTTCGTAAAATGCCCACGCGATTGATAGCTGGCTTTATAGGATTTGGTGAGATGGGATATTATGAGGCTGATAAAGGTAGTGAAGATGCTCCAGATGTAGAGTTTGATTTTAATTGATCATGAACAATCCTATCGAAAATTTCTTAACTGCCGTCGATGAGCAAGAGGTCATTGCTGCCATAGTACAGGCAGAGCAACATACTTCTGGTGAAATACGTGTCCATCTAGAAAGTAGCTGTTCAAACCATTCTGAAGAACGCACATTAGAAATATTTCATGCCCTCAACATGCATGCTACCCAAAAAAGAAATGCTGTACTGATTTATGTGGCGGTTGTAGATCACGTATTTACCATTTATGGTGATGAAGGTATCAATGCGGTTGTTCCTTCTGATTTCTGGGACGCTACAAAAGATATCATTGAAGGTTACTTTAAACAAGGCCAGTTCAAAAATGGCTTGATCAATGGCATTAAAAATATTGGTCTTGAACTTAAGAGTCATTTTCCGTGGGATGCAAACGATAAAAATGAATTAACCAATACCATCTCCAAATCGTAATGCACTTTTTCAAATACATACTGTCGTTATGCATAGTCGCAGTATCTTTTCAGTTGAGTTTTGCACAATATGATATTCCCGAAATACCTGAAAAAGAAACCAGTGTATATGACTATGTAAGTCTTTTTAGCACTGCCGAGAAAAGTGCTTTAGAAGAAAAACTCATCATCTACTCTGATACAACATCAACACAAATCGTAATTGTGGCCATCTCAACAACAAAGGGTGAGGACATCATATACTTGGGTGCAAAATGGGGAGAAGCTTGGGGTATTGGACAGGAAAAAGAAGATAATGGTGTTCTTATTCTTCTGGCTAAAGATGATAGAAGAATTGCTATTAATACGGGTAAAGGTGTTGAGCATCTCTTAACCGATGCCATTTCCAAACGTATAATAGAACGTGACATCATTCCATATTTTAAGCGTGACGACTATGTTGGTGGTCTTAACAGAGGCGCCGACGCCATTTTTGAGGTTATGAATGGCGAATATCAGAATACCACAAATAGCAGTAGTTCTGATTTTCCTTTTATGGTGGTTTTAGTTGTTATCTTTTTGGTTATTGCATTTATTATTGTTATCGCTATTGCCATAAAGCGCGGTGGTGGTAAAGGAGGTAGTCATAGAGGTGGTGGCAGATCATCAGGTAGCGATATCTTAGAAGCTATTATTTTAAGTCGTGCAGGGCGCGGCAGTTACAAACGTAGTTCAGGAGGTTTTGGCGGCTGGAGTGGAGGTAGCAGTTCTGGTGGTGGATTTAGTGGCGGCTTTGGTGGCGGCAGCTTTGGTGGTGGCGGTGCTTCGGGTGGTTGGTAGTTACTTCTTTCGCATATACACCGTTACAGGTACGCCGTGAAAATTAAAATGTTCGCGTAGTTTATTCTCTAAAAAGCGCTTGTAAGGTTCTTTTACATACTGAGGCAAGTTGCAGAAAAAGGCAAACTGCGGCTGTGGTGTTGGCAATTGTGTAATGAACTTGATCTTCACATACTTACCTTTAGTTGCTGGTGGTGGATTCTTTTGAATTATAGGTAACAACACATCATTTAACTCTCGTGTTTTAATACGCTTTGATCGGTTCTTATAGACATCAACCGCTGTTTCAATAGCTTTATAAATACGCTGTTTTGTCAATGCCGATATAAACAGTATAGGCACATCCGTGAATGGCTCTATCTGCTTTCTAATGTAAGTTTCAAATCCTTTCATGGTCTTGGTCTCCTTATCTACCAAATCCCATTTGTTGGCCAAAATAACAATACCTTTTCTATTCTTTTCAGCCAACCAAAATATATTCTGTACCTGCCCATCAAATCCTCTGGTGGCATCAAAAACCACCAAACACACATCGCAATGTTCAATAGCGCGTATACTTCGCATAACCGAATAAAACTCCAGATCTTCCTTGACTTTTGCCTTACGTCTTATGCCTGCAGTATCCACCAAATTGAACTCAAATCCGAAGCGATTGTATTTGGTATCTATAGAATCACGTGTTGTACCAGCAATATCGGTTACTATGTAACGCTCCTCGCCTATCAAGGCATTGATCAATGAAGACTTACCAGCATTAGGGCGACCTACAACCGCAAATCGCGGTAAGGCTTCCTCTTCCCTTTCAACCTCTTCAGGCAGCGCTTCTACCAGTGCATCTAACAATTCTCCAGTTCCACTACCATTAATGCTCGCTATAGTATAATATTCACCAAGTCCAAGCGAATAGAATTCAACTGCATCTTCTGCGCGCTTGGCATTATCTACTTTATTGACCGCTAAAAAAACAGGTTTATCTACTTTACGCAGTAGGTTAGCAACATCTTCATCCATTCCTGTGACACCAGTTTCGACATCAACCATGAAGATTATGGCATCGGCCTCATCTATTGCCAACTCCACCTGTTTATCAATTTCTTGTTCAAATATATCGTCGCTGCCAACCACGTAGCCACCTGTATCTATAAGTGAAAATTCCTTGCCGTTCCAATCGCTTTTACCATAGTGACGATCACGAGTTACACCACTAACGGCATCAACAATAGCTTCTCGTCTTTGAATCAAGCGATTAAAGAAGGTTGATTTTCCAACATTTGGTCGTCCTACTATGGCAACTATACTCATGCTATTTTATTTGCGCTGCAAAGGTAGTATTTAACAACTGAAGAAAAAATGTTATTTTGGTTAGAAATTACTAGGCATGGCTTTAAGTAATGAGATTATTTTGCGTCCGCGGTTTCAATTAGATCTTGAAGAAGGAAACCAACACATTCTCTCAGCTTTTGAAGATGCGCAAAAATCACAATCTGAATTTATCATTACGCGTGTAGATGATCATGTTTTTATAAAAATACCTAAGACTCAACAACACTTTTGGTCACCTCAGCTTCATTTGGAGATCATGGAGACCGAAGAAGGAGGCACCAAATTATTCGGATTATTTGGACCAAATCCAACCGTATGGACCATGTTTATGTTCTTTCATTTTATCGTGGCAGGTCTGTTTATTGCATCCGGAATTTGGGTTTATACCAATTGGTCCTTAGGCGACGATTTTACCATTCCACTGTTTG
>CAYZKX010000095.1:0-803 GCA_964479055.1 uncultured Flavobacteriaceae bacterium | reverse complement strand
ATTTAGGTGGTCGTATTGGACGCGCCGCAGGTAAAGACCAAATGCATGAGCTTCATCGCTTTATGAAAAATACTCTTAATATTTAATTACTGGTTGTAACCAAATCGTTTTAATTGACGCTGATCGCTACGCCAATTCTTGTTAACCTTCACATAGAGTTCTAAATGTACTTGTTTTCCAAAGAATTTCTCAAGGTCTTTTCTGGCCTGAACGCCAACTTGCTTGAGAGCAGATCCCTTATGGCCAATGATTATTCCTTTTTGTGTTGCGCGTTCAACCATGATCACTGAACGCATTCTGATAATGGATTCTTCTTCAAAGAATTCTTCGGTTTCAACTTCTACGGCATATGGAATTTCTTTTTTGTAGTTCAAAAGAATCTTTTCGCGGATGGTCTCGTTGACAAAAAAGCGTTCTGGTTTATCGGTTAATTGATCTTTGGGATAAAAGGGCGGTGATTCGGGTAATAACTCCACGATCCTATTGAAAACTTCTTTAACATTGAAGCCTTCCAGTGCTGAAATAGGAAAGAACTCTGCTTGAGGTACTTTTTGTTGCCATAGTGCAGCTTGTTCTTCCAATTGATCCTGATTGGATTGATCGATTTTGTTTAGAAGTAGTAAGACTGGAATTTTTGAATTCGTGATCTTTTTAAAAAAAGCATCATCCTTTAAATCTTTTTCACCGATCTCCACCATGTAAATCAAAACATCAGCATCTTCAAAAGCCGATTTGACAAAACCCATCATGGATTCCTGAAGGTCATAAGCTGGTTTAATAATTCCAGGTGTATCCGATAGTAC
>CAYZKX010000094.1:1385-8693 GCA_964479055.1 uncultured Flavobacteriaceae bacterium | reverse complement strand
TTTGACACCTATTATAATCATATGTTTTTATGGGATAATGATGCTCAGGTTATTGCTGGAGCCTATCGCATGGGGTTAGGTTCAAAAATTTTTGAAAAGTACGGCATTAATGGGTTCTATCTTCAGGATCTTTTCCGATTTGAACCGGAATTGTACAAAATGATGAGTCAGTCTATAGAAATGGGACGTGCTTTCATTATTAAGGATTATCAGCAAAAACCTATGCCCTTGTTTTTATTGTGGAAGGGAATTGTTCATACTACTCTGCGCTTTCCTGAGCATAAATTCTTAATTGGTGGCGTGAGTATTAGTAATCAATTCTCAAATTTCTCAAAATCTCTGATGATCGAGTTTATGAAATCACACTATTACGATCCATATGTAGCGCAATATATTCATCCAAAAAAAGAATTCAAGGTAAAACTAAAAGATGCCGACAAGGACTTTGTTTTTGATGCCACTGAGGCCGATTTGAACAAGTTTGACAAGATCATTGACGAGGTCGAACCTGGTGCATTGCGTTTGCCTGTACTACTTAAAAAATACATCAAGCAGAATGCACGATTGATTGGCTTTAACGTGGATCCGCTATTCAACAATGCGGTAGATGGATTGATGTATATTAAAATAGCTGATCTGCCTGAAAGTACTGTGCGACCAGTCATGGAAGAGTTCCAAGCGGAGTTGGAACGCAAATTCTCTGGACAGCAGGAAGTGGAATAATCATAAAATTTTATTTAGAATAAATTACAAATGTATTATCCATATAAAATAATATATAGATTATATTCTATATTATAGATTTTTTTCTATATTTGTCTCATTCAAGGTTGGTTCTTGAGTTAGTTTAACTCGTATAGCTAAGGCTATATTAATTTTAATCGGCGCTGATTATTCAACACTTTCCTGGGATACATTAATCTATAAAACTAATATTATGAAAATTTTAAAACGCTTTTTCAATCTTTGTTTGATACTTATCCTTATAAGTGCCTGCAATACTGATTACCCCGAAATATCTGCCGATATCGAAGTTACCAAATCCCAAACAAAAAATGAGGTTGAGGTTATCAATAATTTGCTCGAATCCATTAAGTCTGAACTTCAATCGCGCGCCTCAACACTAGAAGAGTTTGAGTTTATTACGTTTGAGGTGGTGAAGAATATGAAAACCAAAGTAATAACGCTCGAAAACTTCAAGGAGGTCCGTTTGTTTCCAATTACCGATTTGATGTCGGGTCAAAGATCCACCTATGTAATAAGTTGTTTCAATGGTGGTGATGGTAGCGACGATTGGGAAGCCGAATGCACTGGTGTTTCTTCATGTGGTAAACTGATCAAAAAATGTCTCGATCAAGGTGGGTGCGCACAAGTGTGCGAAATTAAAAGTGGCAATGGTCAATCTTATGCATCAGTAGAATTGACATTTATACCCGGAAAGCAGATGCAGTAATTCAAAATTAAACTTTGGTGATAAGGTAGAAGTTCGAGTTTATCTTGTGCTCCTACCTTTTACTTAAAGCTTTGGCTTACCATTTTATAAATCTTAACCACATTTATTCTATGTTTTACATCCCTAAGTATTTTAGTTTTCTTATTCTATTTTCTCTTAGTTCACTTTTATTCGGTCAAAGTTTATCAGCCATATACAAGATCACATACAAAACGGGAAGATATAAATCGCTTGATCTCGATGCCATTAAAGACGAGAAAATGAAACATCAAATAAAAAAGGTATCGGAGATAGAAGGACTTATGGAATATGAATTGTTTTTCAATGATGGTATATCGGTTTTTAAGCTATCACAAAACAACCAATTAGACAAGAATTCACCTTATGTCATAATTGCTGAAAGTTTTAAAGAGACCGTCTTTGCAACCAAAAAATCAGAAGAGAATATTCGATTTACAATTCATAATTCTGAAGGGTTTTCATCCACCTCAAAACAACGCAAAAAAGGTTGGATAATTACTGGTGAATCTAAAATTATTAAAGGTTATACCTGCTATAAAGCTGTCCAGCAAATACAATTATTGCATCCGTTGACCAAAGAAAAAAATCAATATAATGCCGTGGTGTGGTTTACTTATGACATTCCATATCCTTTTGGACCGCATTTATTAAATGGGCTTCCAGGTATTGTTTTGGAGGGCTCTCATAATGGCGAGTCCTATTACACAGCCACAAATATTACCAACGTTGCCAATCAAAATATTCAAATAGCCTTAATTAAAGGCAAAGAAATTTCGGAAGCACAGTATACCACCCTATTAGTCGCTAATTTTAGAAAACGACTTTATAAGGAATAAACTATTTACAGATAGGTTTCAACAAAACGTTTACAGTAATTTTTGATCTCCTCTCTAGTGGACAAAAATGCCTTATATTTTTTATCCGTGTCACCAACAAACTTAGAGGGATCGGAAAAATTTTGATGTAGTCGTACGGCATTTTTACTTGGAATAAACGGACAATTCTCATTCGCATGATCACAAACAGTAATGATAAAATCAAAATTAACCTTGTTATATTCATCGACATGGTTTGAGGTGTGCTGTGAAATGTCGATGCCATCTTCCATCATTATTGCCATAGCATCAGGATTGAGACCATGTGTCTCTATTCCTGCACTATAAACTGCAGCTTGTTCAGGCTTAATAAAATAATTCAAGTAACCGTGTGCCATTTGGCTTCTGCAGGAATTTCCTGTACAGAGTACTAATATATTTTTCATTTACAATCCTACTTTTAAACTTCGACGTTCAAGTAAATAGTTATCATGCCATTTACCATTAATATTTCCAATGCGCTCTTTAACACCTACCACTCTAAATCCACATTTTTTGTGTAATGCCAAACTCGCTTCATTCTCAATAAATACTGTGGCGTGCAAGGTCCAAAACCCGAATTCTTCACTCGATATAATGAGGTCTGAAAGTAATTTTTGACCAATAGAACGTTTTTGATAATGTGCATCTACATAAATTGTTACTTCGGCCACTCCACGATAAACTTCACGTTGAGACACCAATGACAAAACTGCAAATCCAACTACTTTTCCTTCTATCTCAGCAACAAGCCGGCACTCATTCAAGAACTTTCTATTCCAAATCTCGAAGCTTGGCACCTCAGTTTCAAAAGTTGCGATTCCAGTTGCCATGCCTTGTGCGTAAATGTGAGCAATGGCCTGCCAATCCCGTTTGTTAAAGGGTCGGATTTCAACTTTCATTAATTAACAGCAATTGCCATCAGGTGAACAACAAGTTTCATCGCTACTCATGATGATTTCTTTAACCTGTTCAACAATACCACATTCAGATTTTGCCTTACAGTCGGTTTTTTCAACGGCTAATTTAAAGATCAATTTTTTTTCGTTGATTTCGAAATCGTTAACAAATAGTTGTGCTGTATGAAATGAAGCGTTGCTATATTCAAACTTAACCTCGGCATCCAGATCATATGGCTTTATTCTTCCCACTTTATTTAATATTGACAATGCTTTGTATGCACTCATAAAATCAGTTTTACCAATTTCTTTCGGACTTTCCCATAATTGAATTATGGTTTCATTCCAATTATCGGTATTGGCGCCACAATCTACACTTTCGATAGCGATATGTTTAACTTCGGTAATATGATAATTAGCCTTCACAAATTGAGAAGGAGCAAATTCAAAAAGCAGTGATTTATCACTATGTGCTTTTAGGACATTTAATAATTCTTGTGTTTTCATTGTTCAAATATTTTTTGCTAACAGCAGTTTAGTTTTGTTTTATTGAAGTAGGTGTTGAAAATTTCCTGTACTTCTTGAAAGCGATCTATATCCACACAGTAACATAGGCTTTTACCTTGATAATTACCTTTTAATAGGCCTGCATCATTTATTACTTTTAAGTGTTGAGAAATGGTCGCTTGCGCCAAACCAATCTCATCCACAATGTCGTTACAAATGCAGCTATCTTGAGTGCTAATATATTGTAGAATAGC
Source organism: uncultured Flavobacteriaceae bacterium (assembly GCA_964479055.1). Taxonomy (GTDB): domain Bacteria; phylum Bacteroidota; class Bacteroidia; order Flavobacteriales; family Flavobacteriaceae; genus CAYZKX01. Next base: position 4,705 of record CAYZKX010000094.1, on the reverse strand, counting down.
CACTCGCGCAGGATGTGCTAACACTTTTGCGATTGCTGCAATTTTATTGACCTCTTCACTGTGTATGTCTAATCTTGAAACACCCATTTTCTTGGTTTTAGAATACAAATATAAGTATATTTATTGTATTATTGCAATATTACGATAATAATTTTTTTTAAAAAAGCCATAAGTTATTATTGTACTTATGACTTTCCTAGTTGGTTGGTTGGTAATTCGGTTTAGTTTAGAACCAAGGTTTTTTACCTACCTGATAGGTATTATAGAATTCGTCATCGGTTTTAGTTAGATAAATTATGCCTTCAATAAGCGTAAACAGCCATACCAAAAACGACAATAAGCCGAAGCTAAAAATGGAGATCATGATGGTAGCAGCTATTAAAATAATTCCTTCTTTATTATATCCAAGAACAAATTTATGAATTCCAAAGCCACCAAATAAAATGGCTAAAACACCTGCCAGTACTTTTTTATTACTTCCTGTTGCTCTGGTAAATGCCTCTTTGGCCTCGCCAGCAAATTCATTAGCCTTATCACCTGCTTCACCTGCAAATTCTTTGGTTTTCTCAGCCGCATCCCCAGCAAATTCTTTTGTTTTAGCTGCCGCTTCTCGTCCAAACTCTTCTGCTTTCTCGGCCGCTTTTTTTACTCCTTCTTTGGCATCACCCAACAATTCTTCTAAATCATCCCGTAAATTTTTGTTTTCTTCTGACATCTTTTTCGTTGTTTTATGGTTAGGACTTTAAAGGTACTAAAAATAAGGATTCACTTATTTAAAAGCGGCGTCTACAGGTTCCCAAAGTTCAATCTTATTCCCTTCAGGATCGAGTATCCATCCAAACTTCCCGTACTCATACTCTTCAACCTCACCTACAATGGTAACACCTTCTTCTTTTAATGCCGCGAGAAGTTCATGTAAATTTTCGACGCGAAAATTCATCATAAATTGCTTTTCGCTTGGTTGAAAATAGGTTGTTGTGTCTTTAAATGGAGACCATTGAGTTGAGCAATCGTTGCCTTCTTTATCTTTCCACCAAAAGGTCCACCCGTACTGATCCACTGGAATCCCCAAATGTTTCCCGTACCACTGTTTAATGTGGTCTGGGTCTTTTGTTTTAAAGAAAAATCCTCCTAACCCAGTTACTCTATTTTTCATATTATAAGTATTAAATTATATTAAAATGTTACAAATTACTTTTTTATGGCAGTTTCATAAATCTTAATCCACTCTTCAACTGTCATTTTACCTAGAAGTTCTTTGATTAAGTCATAAGGAATGTCATCTACTTTTTTAAAACGCACACAACTTTTCCCCATATCCAGTTTATACTTAGCATGCTTTGGATATTCTGCCACAAACCAATCATAAAGTTCTTTTTTAGCATATAATCCAGAATGATATAGAGCAATAAAATTCTTTTGCGATGCGATATTAATAAAAGGTAATGGCGGAAACGGTTTACAATGATATCCTGGTGGATAAATGGATTTAGGAACGTAATACGCTGGCATCCCATAACCCATTCCTGATTCTAAACCTTTAGGCATATGTTTCTTTATAAGGTTATGAAGCTTGGTCATAGGTACTTTTCGATCTTCTGGAAGTTGACTAATGTAGTCTTCTGGTGAATCTGCTTTGTATTGCATAGTTTTAATTTTTTCGTTGAAGAATTAATGATGAAATTAGTGATATAATAAATCCCAGAACAAATACGGTCATGGTCATCACCACGAAGGTAATTAATGGATTCATAAACATTTCCTTTTCTGATTCCAGTTGTTCTAATTTAGCTTGGAATTCAGATTCTGATAATGTTGCTTTGTATTGCTCCACCGAATGTGCATAATAATCGGTCATAAAATCAGGATTGATCCATTTGATGTATAATAAATCAATAATTCCAAAAACCACTGCAACTATTAATGAAATTAGTACGCCTATCAATAAGGCCTTACCAAATGAAACCGTGCCGTTGTTTTCTTTATCTCTAAAATGTTTGATGCCAAAAAAGACAAACAATAGTGAAATGACCATGCTGGCATAACCAAACACCTCGCTGGTTGAATAATCGATACTACCTCCAATAGCCATTCCAAAAACGAATAGGACCGCTAAGGTTACAGAGCCATATAAACTATAGCGAATAATTGATTTTTTCATTGTTCAAAAAATTTAAATAGTTAATAGGCCAAAACTAAGACTGGTTAGGCTAAATGAGGTCATACTAAAGTACCAAATTAATCATACTTAAGTACTTTTTGAGGTCAACTATATGATTTTATAGTCTTTGGCGATTTGAATGGCTTGCGTTCTGCGTTTGGCATTAAGCTTCACCAACAAGCTGGAAACATGAGTTTTAATAGTACTTTCGGAAAGAAAGAGGGATTCACCAATCTCTTTATTGGATAGTCCCTGGTGAATTAATTGAAGTACTTCATATTCACGATCACTAATTTCAAGCGCTTTGATCCTTTTTCGATCGATCTCATAATTAGGTGCTTCTTTATGGAGGGATCTTTTATTGATATAAATGCCAATAAAGAAAAAGATAACGGCAATAATGGCGACTACCATTTCAATTTCGAGATTGCCATACATCATATTGTATTTTCCCAATTGAAAGAGAACCAGTAATGCGATGATCAGGATTGAAAAAACAAGAATCGTTTTTTTCATGCCATTAATTTAACAAAATTTGTTTTTGATCTTGTCTACAATAGTTTGTGCTAATTTTATATGACTTTCATGAGTCCAACCGGCAATATGTGGTGTGAGAATTACATTATCTGCTTCAATTAAATATTGAAGTGGCTTTGCTATATCTAAAGAGCTTGACATGACATTTTCAAAGGACGATCTTTCATACTCCAACACATCTAAACCTGCACCTAAAACTTTACCAGATTTTAATCCGTCAACTAAATCTTGTGTAACGACACATTTGCCTCTAGCCGAATTAAGAAGCCAAAAAGGGTGTTCAAAGGCATCAATAAATTCTTTATCGACCATGTTCTTTGTAAGGTTTGTCAATGGTGTATGTAAGCTCACAACTTCGGCTCTTTCTTGTAATTCTTCAAGCGTCACTTGAGTCGCATTTTCATCGCCAACGGCATTCTTAATATCATAGCACAAGACCTCAACTTCAAATCCCTGCAATTTTTTGGCAAATGCTTTTCCCATATTACCATATCCAATTAGTCCAATGGTCTTTCCATCGAGTTCGATACCACGATTATCCTCACGCAACCAATGACCTGTTCTAACTTCTTTATCGGCCTTATTTAACTTATTGAAAAGAGAAAGCAGCATTCCCAGGCAA
>CAYZKX010000094.1:0-1375 GCA_964479055.1 uncultured Flavobacteriaceae bacterium | reverse complement strand
ACCTTCAGGCGCTGATATTAGGTAAATGCCTTTTTTATTGGCGTAGTCGGTATCAATATTTTCAAGTCCAGCACCAACGCGACCAATAAATTTGAGTTGCGTTGCTTGGTCTAAAAAATGCTGATCTACAGCGAAGCGACTTCGAATAATAATACCATCATATTGTGAAATGACGGCTTCAATCCTGTCCTTTGGAGATGTAAAATCTTCATGATTCTCAAATCCCAATGTATTGAGTTGTTTTATGAGGGAAGGATGATTTGAATCGAGATGTAAGATTTTCATTGAAATGCACTTATGAGATGCTAAACCACGTTAAGCATAATGACATTCATATTTTGGGATAATGAGTTTGTGTTTTTTCATGTTGCACATCTCCCGTGTGAGCTGTGGACAACTTTTCAAAAAGGAGCACATGCACTTCCTCCCCATTTAAAGTGGTAGGATTGTGTTCAACACCTTTAGGCACTACAATAATTTCGCCCGGATTCACAACTTCGGTTCTGTCTCTAAATTGCATATGAAGAGTACCTTTAACAACCTGAAACAACTCGTCCTCTTCTTCATGGGCATGCCACACAAATTCACCTTTCAACTTAGCCAAGATGACCTGCATATCATCAACTGTAGCAATTTGATGTGGATGCCAGTTCTTACTGAATTTGGTAAACTTTTCTTCAATATTGATTGGCTTCATACTTAAATATTGAGGATCAACTTTGCTATCCAGAAGTAGATGAGAATTCCAAAAATATCATTGCTTGTGGTAATAAAAGGTCCAGTGGCTATGGCTGGATCAATACCTCTTTTATCCAAGAAAAGTGGTACAAATGTACCTATTAATCCTGCGACAATAATCACGGCAATCAATGACACTGAAATGGCCAAAGCCGTGTTGAATTCGCCTTTGGTCGCCCAAACAAATAAGAAAAGAAACAAGGCCAGGATCACACCGTTTAGGGCTGCGAGCAACATCTCCTTGATCAATCGGTTATTAATACTGCCTTTCACATCATTATTGGCTAAACCCTGTACAATGATGGCACTGGATTGTACACCAACATTACCAGCCATTGCGGCAATAAGCGGTGTAAAAAAGAACAATACGGCATAAGTACTAAAAGTATCCTGAAATCCTTCCATTATTAAAAACGCCCCTACACCACCAACTAGTCCTAAAAACAACCATGGTAAACGCGCTCGAGTAAGATCTAAAATACTGTCACTTGATTCTACATCCTGAGTAATACCAGCTGCCAACTGATAATCTTTATCGGCTTCTTCCTTTATAAAATCAACAATGTCATCGATGGTAATTCTGCCTAATAAAACATTTTCATCATCCACAACAGGTACTGCCTCCAAATCGTACTTC
>CAYZKX010000093.1:0-8733 GCA_964479055.1 uncultured Flavobacteriaceae bacterium | reverse complement strand
GAGTAAAAAAGCTTTATTGAGTTTTTTAGAGACTCAAGTTCATGATGCCAAAGCTCAAGACGTTCTGTTTTCATTACACATGAAGGCGACTATGATGAAAGTTTCCGATCCAATTATTTTTGGACATGCCGTGCGTACTTACTTCAAATCCTTGTTTGACAAACATAGTGAAGATTTTAAATCGGTTGGTGTTGATGTCAATAATGGCTTTGGGAATTTACTTAATGAAATTAAAGAACTACCTGAACGTAAACAAGTAGATGTTCTGGCTGATATTGTAATTGCCTTAGACAAAGGTCCTGATCTTGCCATGGTAAATTCAGATAAAGGGATAACCAACTTACATGTACCTAGTGATGTCATTATTGATGCTTCTATGCCTGCAATGATACGCAGCTCTGGTAAAATGTGGAATAAGGATGGGCAGCTTCAAGATACTAAGGCAGTAATTCCTGACAGCAGCTATGCCGCCTTATATCAAGCTACGATTGACTTCTGTAAAAAACATGGTGCTTTTGATCCTACTACAATGGGTACTGTTCCTAATGTTGGCTTAATGGCTCAAAAGGCGGAAGAATATGGCTCTCATGACAAAACCTTTGAAATTACTAAGAATGGTAAAGTGCAAGTCATTGATAGTACTGGTACAGTTTTAATAGAACATTCTGTTGAAGAAGGAGACATTTGGCGTATGTGTCAAGTAAAAGACCTTCCTATTCAAGATTGGGTTAAACTGGCTGTTTCTCGCGCTCGTGCAACGCATACTCCTGCCGTTTTTTGGTTAGATGAAAATCGTCCACATGATACTGAACTCATTAAGAAAGTAAAAACCTATTTAAATAATCATGATACTTCTGGCTTGGAAATAAAGATTTTAGGACTTTCTGACGCCACAACTTATACACTATCTCGTATCAAGGAAGGAAAAGATACGATTTCAGTAACTGGAAATGTATTAAGAGATTACCTTACTGATCTGTTTCCAATATTAGAGCTTGGAACCAGTGCTAAAATGCTATCTATTGTCCCATTGATGAATGGAGGTGGATTGTTTGAGACTGGTGCTGGTGGATCAGCACCAAAACATGTGCAACAGTTTGAAAAGGAAAATCATTTGAGATGGGACTCGCTAGGCGAATTTTTAGCCTTGGCAGTTTCTTTGAATCATTATGCCGTAATGAACAATAACAATAAAGCGCAAATATTGGGTGATACCTTAGACGAGGCTACTGAAAAATTACTGGAAAATAAAAAAGGACCATCGCGTAAAGCAGGAGAAATTGACAATAGAGGAAGTCATTTTTATCTCGCCTTATATTGGGCTCAAGAATTGGCTCAGCAAAATCAAAGTGAATCCTTAAAACAGACCTTTGAACCAATTGCGAAAGCCTTGAATGATAATGCCGATACCATAATTAATGATCTCAATAGTATTCAGGGTCATCGTCAAGATATAGGAGGATATTATAAACCCATTGATGAATTGGCAAATGAAGCAATGAGACCAAATGAATTGTTTAATTCCATTCTCAGAAAGTTATAATATTAAATTTATGTGAATGCTCATTTTTTTAAATGAGCATTTTTTATTTTTATAAAAAATTGCCAATGAACTCTAAAAGGAGGCTGCTCTCTTTATTCCTACTTCTGCTCTCAATCAGTGCCTTATCTCAAGAAAAATTCACACTTAGTGGTACCATAACTGATCGATCTAGTAATGAAACCTTAATTAGTGTAAACATATTAATTCCTGAACTGCAAACAGGGACCACTACTAATGAATATGGTTTCTATTCTATTACGCTACCTCGTGGCACATATAAAGTGATTTTTAGTTATTTAGGCTATCAGAGTATCGAGAAGGAAATTGAACTTTCTCAAAACATATCTGAAAATATTGCGCTAATTGAATCATCTGAATTATTAGATGAGGTGGTCATTACAGAAGATATCGAAAAGCTCAATATTAGAAGTACTCAAATGAGTGTTAATAATCTCTCCATTAACACCATTAAGCAGTTACCTGTGGTGCTTGGTGAAGTGGACGTGATTAAATCCATTACGCTTTTACCTGGTGTCACTAACGCAGGTGAGGCATCTTCAGGTTTTAATGTTCGAGGTGGTTCGGCGGATCAAAACCTAATCCTGCTGGACGAGGCTACAATTTTTAATTCCTCTCACCTATTTGGACTGTTTTCTGTTTTTAATCCTGATGCCATTAAAGACATAAAACTTTATAAAGGTGGAATTCCTGCTAAGTATGGTGGACGCGTTGCCTCGGTATTGGATATTTATCAGAAAGAAGGAAATAGTAATGCCTTTCATATGAATGGCGGAATAGGACTAGTATCGAGTAGGCTATTAGCCGAAGGTCCTATTGTTAAAGAACGTGGTGCATTTTTATTTGGTGGTCGAACCAGTTATGCTCATTTTTTTCTACCGCTATTCGATATTGACAACAAAGCTTATTTCTATGATCTGAACACCAAACTGAACTATAAAATCAATAAGAACAATAATATATTCCTGTCAGGATATTTTGGAAGAGATGTATTTGAAGTTTCTGATAGTTTTGAGAACTCCTACGGTAATGCGGTTATTAATTTTAGATGGAATCATTTGTTTTCAGACCAATTGTTCTCTAATCTATCATTAATATATTCTGACTATACCTATGATCTGGTCTTAGATTTTGTGGGATTTGACTGGAAGTCAGGAATTACTAATTTTAATTTGAAGTATGATCTTAAGCATTATATCGATGATAAGTTTAAATTAGAATACGGTCTCAATAGTATTTATTACAAGTTCAACCCTGGTGAAATTATTCCTACTTCAGTTGATTCGCCTATCAACGCCGATAAACTTATTGATAAATATGCTTTTGAAAATGCCATTTATATCGATGCCGAGCAAAAGTTGTCAGATCGTATCAATATAAGTTATGGCGTTCGACTCAGTTCATTTTTGCGTTTGGGTCAAGATGAACTCAATGTGTACGAAAATAATCAAGCAGTGGTGTTCAATCCAGCATTTCAAATTTATGAATCTGCTGACCCTATTGGAGTTGACAATTTTAAAAGAAGTGATGTCATTGAAAGTTTTATAAATATTGAACCGCGCTTGGCGATTTCATATCTTATTAACGACTATTCTTCGATCAAGGCTAGCTATAACCGTATGAGTCAATATCTGCATTTGCTTAGTAATACAAGCTCACCTACTCCATTAGATGTATGGGCTCCGAGTGGTCGCTATATTGAACCACAACTCTTAGATCAAGTGGCGGCAGGCTATTTTAGGACGTTCAAAGAGAACAAATATTCATTGGAGGTTGAAGGTTTTTACAAAACGATTCAAAATCGTATTGATTATATAGATGGTGCCAACTTAATTGCCAATGATGCCATAGAGCAAGTTATCCTAAACGGTCGTGCGCGTGCTTATGGATTGGAATTTCTTCTCAGAAAAAACGAAGGTAAATTAAAAGGTTGGGTGGCCTATACTTTATCGAAATCAGAACAACAAACTGCTGGGCGTACATCTGAAGAAATTGGAATAAATAATGGCGAATGGTATAACACACCTTTTGATAAAACACATGATCTAAGTATTACTGCAAACTATGACTTTTCCGATAAATGGAAGTTTAATGCTAATTTCTTGTTTCAAACAGGACAACCAGTGACTTATCCATTGAGCCAATATGAATACAATGGCATAGTTGTTCCTAGTTATGGATTGCGAAATGCCAATAGATTGCCAAGTTATAACCGCCTGGACATATCAGTAAATTATATACCAAAACCTTTCAGTACAAAAAAATACAAATCAGAATGGGTGTTTGGCATTTATAACGTATATAATAGAAAGAACGCCACCTCAATTTCATTTAGGCAAGATGCAGAAACAGGCGTAAATGAAGCAGTACGCTTGGCAATATTTGGAATAGTACCGGCAATAACCTATAATTTTAGATTTTAATATGAAGAAGGTAATATTTATTAACGCATTGTTGTTATTGATATGCTCATGTGAGGATGTTATTGAAGTTGACCTTGATACTGAAGCTCCTCGACTGGTTATTGATGCATCTATAAACTGGTTTAAAGATACAATAGGTAACGAACAAGAGATTAAACTTTCGTTATCTGCACCATTCTTTGATGAAAATATTCCACCAGCAAATAACGCTGAGGTTTCTATTACTGATGGTACTAACAACTATGTTTTTATTGAAGAAGGAACAAGCGGCGTCTACAAAAACACAACTTTCAATCCAATAATTGGTCAAGATTACACATTAAATATTACTTATAATGGGGAGTCTTATACGGCAACTGAAACTATGATTTCAGTAGTACCCTTTGATTTTATTGAACAAACTAGCAATGGCGGTGTCACTGGAGAAGATATAGAGTTAAAAGCTTATTTTACCGATCCATTTGATGAGGAAAACTATTATTTCTTCGAATTTCAAAGCGAACTCAACGTCATTCCAACTTTAGAAGTAATTGAAGATCGATTTACTAACGGCAATCAAATGTTTGGATATTACTCTGATGATGATCTGGAATCAGGTAATGTAGTGACAATTAGTAATTTTGGCGTGTCTGATCAGTTTTATGATTTCATGTTTATTTTGTTGCAACAATCAAACGATGAAGGCGGTGGCCCATTTGAAACTCAACCTGCTACCGTTAGAGGGAATTGCGTAAATATGACCAATCCAGATAACTTCCCATTTGGATATTTCCGTCTGTCAGAAGTCGATAAGATTATTTATACGGTTGAATAGAAATTAGTTATTTTTATAATAATGAAATTTGAAAAGACCACGGAACAGGAATCCAATTATGACCATCTTGATAAAATGAGTATTAACGACTTACTCATCAATATCAATAATGAGGACAAAACCGTACCACTAGCTGTAGAAAAGGCATTATCCCAAATTGAACAGTTAACTGCGCAAGTTGTGCAAAAACTTGAACAAGGTGGTCGATTATTTTATGTGGGTGCTGGAACGAGTGGGCGTTTAGGGATCGTCGACGCTTCAGAATGTCCGCCTACTTTTGGTGTGTCGCATGATCTGGTTATCGGGCTTATTGCTGGTGGTGACTCAGCGATTAGAAAAGCTGTAGAATTTGCTGAAGATTCTAAAGCACAAGGATGGGCAGATTTACAAGGGTATTTTATTGATTCGAATGATATTGTAATTGGTATTGCTGCCTCAGGGACAACACCATACGTGATTGGTGCATTGGAGCAATGCAATACCAATAATATAGTCACTGGATGTATTACATGTAATGCGAATAGTCCATTGGCTAGAGCTGCCAAGTACCCTGTTGAAGTTGTTGTAGGTCCTGAATTTGTAACTGGAAGTTCGCGCATGAAAGCCGGGACAGCTCAAAAACTGGTTTTGAATATGATCACGACATCAACCATGATTAAGCTTGGCCGCGTTAAGGGTAATAAAATGGTAGACATGCAACTAAGCAATAATAAGTTGGTTGATCGCGGACGAAAAATGTTAGTGGACGAGTTAAAAATTTCAACCGAAGAGGCCCAATTATTATTAGATCGATATCAATCTGTTAGAGCATCAATTCAAGCTTATAAAAATGGAAACTAAACGTACAAATAAAAAAATCCTGGTCAGCGGATTACAAAAAATGGCCCTATCACTTTTAATGATGTTTGCGGGTCCTTCACTATTTTATATAGCTACAGGAAATGACGACAAACCTTTATATTACCCTTTATTGATTTTGAGTTTTATACTTTGTGCTGGAGCAATTTATTTCGCATTTAAGGGTATTCAAACGATAATGCGAAGTATGTTTAACAACGATTCTAATTCAAATTAACCTCTGGTCGTGGTGTTGTTGGGTTATAGCCAAAAGTGTCATCGTTCATTGCTATATTCAGACGATCCAAGATGTAGTTAATAATGGCATAGTGATGAATGGTATGACTATTGGCTTGCGCCAACAAAGCTCCAAGTGTATACTTCATTTCAATTTTTCCCATCCCCAGATCATCGATCACGTACACTTCACGCTCTAGATCATCACTCATATTTTGTAGTCTGTTCAATAAATGCTTCAAATAAGCACTGGCAGAAGTACAACAGGACTCTATATTGGAATCTCTATTTCTTGTAGTAAGATCAATCCTTAAATTGTCCTCATTCAAAATACACGCATAAAAATCAAAAATATGTCTTAAATGTGATCCAATACTGGAATAATATGGAGAAACAGAATGATTACTTAATTGTTTATTGGTTAAAATATCTAGGAGTCTTGACGATTTTTGAAGTGTTTTAATTGAAGATTGCAGAACTAAATTCATGCTCCTAAAATAGACAATTCTAACAGAAAAAAAAATTCTCGAAAAAACAGCTGAAAATTAACTAAGAGGTAATTTTAAAATCACTTGAGTACCCACAGCATTCTCTTGTGTATCGTATAGGTCTATAAACTGAAGTTTATAATTGTACTCTCTGGATTCTGCAAAGTTTTGCAATCGCTCTTCAGTAATAGCCAAACCAACTGAATCCCGCTTATGTAGTTTTTTATCTTTTATTTCAGCTGCTCTCTTCCGACCAATGCCATTATCCGTTATTTCTATGTTTAAATGTGAGTCTCCTTCTTTAAAGACTTTTATCGTCAAAATTTTATCTTCTTTTTTCGTAGAAAGTCCATGCCAAATTGCATTTTCAATAAAAGGCTGCAGGATGAGTGAAGGAATGTAAATGGTATCTAAATTAAGCCCTTCATCTATAGTAAGCTTAAAAACAATTTCATTATTAAACCTGATATTTTCAATATTAACATAGAGTTCGGTCGTTTCGATTTCTTCCGCCAATGAAATTTCCTTGATCATAGATGCCGAAAGAATTTTTCGAATTAATTTCGAAAACTTATTAAGATAGTATACTGCATTTTCCTTTTCATTATCAATGACATATCTTTTTACTGAATTAAGTGAATTGAAAATAAAATGTGGATTCATTTGATTTCGAAGTGTAGAAATCTTTAACTCTGCAAGTTCCTTATCGAACTTTATTTTTAAATTTTCAAGGGTCTTCTCTTCAGCTTTTTTATTTAATCCTTCTACATCTTTCTCAAGTTTTTTCTGAGCCTCGGCTTTTAATCGCTCGTTTTCCTTTAATTGCTTAATCAGTTTTTGTTGCGAAGCGTTCCTTTCTTCTAATATCATTTTTTGTTTTTGACCCAAGCCAAGGCTAAACAAAATATTTTCCAGAATAAAGCCTAAGTATAAAATATTATATGCAGAAGCTATTTCCTCTCCTTTTTCTAACTTTCCTGAATAAAGTATTAGCGATACTACTGAAAATACTAATAGTATAAGAGAGCCTACTATGATATAGTATTTTAATGGGTTTTTTTGCATAAAAAAGAGAATGTAACAAATCACACTTAACGAAAGCATATAAATTACAAATACATAATATCCATCACTCACTATATTGTAATTACCAGTAAATAAATAAAGTATAAACTTAATGGCACAGATACTGATAAGTATATAAAGAGCTTTAAAACAAATTGCCGTCCATTTAGGAAACTCCTCTCTAACTCGAAGAAATTCAAAGGCAAATACGAAATAAATTATATAATAGATTTCGGTATACAACTCACCAAATTCTTTAATATTACCAACGGGTTCGAGAAAATTTGAAATAAATCCAACTCTTTCGAAACGCACTTGAGAAATTATGATAAAAAACATATACCCACCATATAAAAGGTAGAGTTTGTCCTTATGTTGAAAATACATAAGAGTGTGATAAATCGTGAGAGCAAACAGAAAACCAATAGTAAATGTTAAAAATCCGTTCTCAAATGGATTACCAAGGAAATCTTGTAATATTAAACTTCTCAATCAATTATAATTTACGTAATTGTTGTAATAGTTCTGTTTTTCGAGATCTGGCAATTGGAATATTCTTACCATCCTTCAAAATAAGATAATGACCATCAGATTTTACATATTCCTTCACGTAATTCAAATTAACTAAATAAGAATTGTGCACACGATAAAAGCTGTGATAACCAATTAGTTCTTCCACATCTTTCAACTTCTTGGTAAGCAACTCAGATTTCTGGTTAGAGAAAAATATTTCCGTGTAATTGCCACTAGACTTCGCATAAATAATATTATCAGTTTCAACAAATAAGGTTTTCCCTGCTAAAGGGATGGCAGTTTTATGTGATCTCGAATTTGGATTTAAACTATCAACTATAGTTTGAATTTCAAATCCAAGATCATTTTCCTTTTTATTACGTTTTATACGTTCAACAGCCTTAATTAAATCATCCGAATCTATGGGTTTTAGAAGATAATCTATGGCATTTTCTTTAAATGCCTTTATCGCATAATTATCATATGCTGTGGTAATTATCAAATCGAATTCTCTATACTTCAATTTAGCAAGTAACTGAAAACCATCCATTTCGGGCATTTCAATATCCAGAAACACACAATCTGGTTTCAAATAATTTATAGCTGAAATAGCTTCAACAGGATCTGTAAAAGAATCACACACCTCTATACCATCGCAAAAACTTTCTAACTCCCAAGTTAGGTTTTTGATGGCATTTAATTCGTCGTCCACAAGTATGGCTTTAATCATACACTTTATTAGATTCTATAAAAATAAAAGCATCGGGCATATTCAACTAGTTATTTATATAATTG
>CAYZKX010000092.1:0-8749 GCA_964479055.1 uncultured Flavobacteriaceae bacterium | reverse complement strand
ATCTTTAAGCATGTAAACCAAAATTTTAGAGAGCACATAAGTTTAGACGAAATAGCAGACAAAGTAAGCATGACAGTGCCAGCTTTTTGTCGTTACTTTAAGAAAGTCACGGGGAAAACCTTCACCAAATTTGTAAATGAATATCGAATTGTTCATGCTACTAAGTTGCTATCCGAGAGTCAAATTAGTATCACTGATGTTTGTTACGAATGTGGATTTAATAATTTTTCGCATTTTAATAAGGTGTTTAAAGAATTTACAGGTAAAAGTGCCTCAAAATATAGGAGTGAATTAAAGCAAATTATGCAGTAAATTATCGTGGGCTTCAAAAAAGGTTGCTAGAGTTTTTTTTCAAAAACAATTTTGGTCTGCCCACTTTGATTGGTATAAACTTGAGTGATCTGAAATCCTCGTTTAATATTTAATAGGAGCATGGCTTTATACTGGTTCATTGATTTTGTTCTCAATTTGGTATACTTTTTCCATTTGGCCATTTCTTCCTGTTTAATTGCCAAGGTAGTGGCAATGCCATGATTTCTAAAAGGATGTTTAACGCCACCTATCCAACTGTAGAAGGTAGATTGAGAATAACGATAACCAATTTTGAAGCCCACCAAATGTGAACCATTATAAGCCAAAACACTTATAAGATCGGATTGCTGTTTTATACGGTTCGTAAAAAATTCTGGATCAGCGTCATCAAATATTTCAGAATAAAGAACAAGTATTTCATTACAGGTTTCATGGTCAGGCTGCCCTTCCAATGTTTTATATATTATATCAACGCTTTCCATCCCATTCCGCATAAAATTGTGACAAGAAATTTTCCATGAATTTATGACGATGCTCTGCTAAGCGTCGTCCAGTTTTAGTATTCATTAGATCTTTTAATAGTAACAGTTTCTCATAAAAGTGATTAATAGTTGGAGTATTAGACTTTTTGTACTCTTCTTTAGTCATATTGAGATTAGGTTTAATGGAAGGGTCAAAAAGAACCCTGTTTTTAAACCCACCATAATTGAAACAGCGTGCAATACCAATGGCGCCAATGGCATCTAAGCGATCGGCGTCTTGAATAACATCCAATTCCTTTGAATCAAAACCTTGAGATGACTCTAAGGTATTTTTAAAAGAGACATGCGCGATAATTGAAACAACATGTTCAATAACTGTACTATCAACATTTTGTTTAAACAAGAACTCACGTGCTATTTTTGGTCCAATGGACTCATCACCATCATGAAATTTACTGTCGGCTATGTCGTGTAATAGCGCGCCTAAGGCCACTATAAGTGGGTCGACAGCTTCTTCTTTTGAGATAAGAATGGCATTATTATATACCCTTAAAGTGTGAAACCAATCGTGGCCACCTTCGGCATTTTGTAAAGTTTGCCTAACAAAGGCTTTTGTGTTTTCTATTAATGCTTCATTGTTCATAATATAGCGCCTTTAATTTGAGTCTCAGTAATTTTTATAAGCTCATTAGGGTCATATTCTGAAATGGGTAATGGTTCATGAACAATAAACTGGACTTTGGATCCTAATGCTAAGGGAAATTTACCATAACGCAGTATTTTCCAAGAATTATTTATAGTGATTGGAACCAACAAACCATCGGGAATGTTTTGCATCAAGCTAAGCAATCCTTTTGTTTTAAAAGGTTTGGGAGCACCAGTTCGGCTGCGCGTCCCTTCGGGAAAAATTACAGCCGACCAATTGTTTTTTTGAATGTTATTTGCAAAGGCTTTAATGGCCTTGATCGAACCTTTTGGATCCTTACGATCAATTAACACCGAACCACCATGACGTAAATTAAAGGATACGCTTGGAATGCCTTTTCCCAATTCTTTTTTACTAACAAACTTTGGATGGTGTTTTCGCATAAACCAAATAATTGGAGGGATATCATACATACTTTGGTGATTGGTCACAATAATAAGGGGTTTATTTATTGGGATGTCATAAGCATTTTCAAAAGAAAATCGAGTACCCAATATATTCAAGCATCGCATGAGAAAGAACTGAAGCCAATCTACCGATATTTTGTGAGCTTTAAGGCCGAATACGTTAAGACAAACCCATTGCAGGGCATGAAATATAACAAGCACGATGCCGAAGCATAAATAATAAAGAACGGATAACGGGTATGCAAGAAGTTTGACCATATTCAAAAATAAAAAACCACGTTTAAAACGTGGCTTAATTTTATACTATAATCAGAACTTTTTAGCAATGATCGTTGTAGGCTTGCACGAGATTCTCTGCAATCATTTCAGCTGGGCGCCCTTCAATATGATGGCGCTCAAGCATGTGCACCAATTCACCGTCTTTAAACAAAGCCATACTTGGCGAACTTGGTGGAAATGGCACCATATATGAACGTGCTTTATCGGTAGCTTCCATATCAACACCTGCAAATACAGTTACCAAATGATCAGGACGCTTGGCGTTTTGTAAGCTCATTCGTGCTCCTGGTCTGGCATTGGCTGCAGCACAACCACAAACAGAATTAACTACAACCAAAGTGGTACCTGTTTTCGCTATTGCAGCGTCTACCGATTCCACAGTATGTAATTCTTCAAAGCCAACCCTTGTTAAATCTTCACGCATTGGTTTTACTAATTCAGCTGGATACATATTTTGATAGTTTTTATACAATTATTAATGCTGCAAAGATAATGAAATTAGACCAAAATAAATGAAGGATTAAAGAGATATAAATAAGGGATATACTGTAACATAACAGTTAAAATGTCAACTAACATAAGTATATTTAACCTGTAAATTAAGAACTAATTAAATGAGTGTAGCAAAATGGATTGGCGCCTCAATTGGATGGTCTTTTGGCGGGCCTATCGGAGCGATAATTGGATTGGCTATTGGCAGTGTGTTTGATGCAGCTGCCACGGGATCAGGAAGTCCACTTTTAGGACAAGGTCAACCCAAACGAAGCAGCCGGCGAAGAAGGACATATAATTCACGAAGTAGAACCCAACAACGCCCACAAACCCAATCGGGAGATTTTGAAGTGAGTTTACTTATTCTTGCTTCTATCATAATAAAAGCCGATGGGAAACAAGATAAGAGAGAGTTAGATTTTGTAAGGAAACAATTTGTAAGCATGTACGGCAAGGATCGTGCGAACAACGCCTTTAAACTCTTTAAAAATATTAGCCAGCAAAAACATATATCTAAGCGTCAGGTTTGCCTTCAAATCAAACAGATGATGGATCATGCTTCTCGATTGCAATTGATACATTTCTTGTTTGGTATATCAAAAGCCGATGGGCATGTGAGTGAGGTGGAGGTTAAGGAAATTTATACCATGTCAGGTTATCTAGGTATAAGCAACAAGGACTTTGAAAGTATAAAAGCCATGTTCTTTAACAGCAAAGAGAATGCCTATAAAATTTTAGAAATAGACAAGACGGCTAGTATTGATGAAATTAAAAAAGCTTACAGGCGAATGGCTAAGAAATATCACCCCGATAAAGTGATTCACTTAGGTAAAGAACATCAAGCAGGTGCTGAAGAAAAATTCAGGCAAGTTCAAGAAGCTTATGAAACACTTCAAAATGAAAGAGGATTCTAAATAAAAAAAGGTGAGTTATAGCAACTCACCTTTTTCTTTTGATATATTAGGTTTATTGTAGCGCTTTAGACACCTTCTCAACATATTCAGAAGCCGTACTAGTGGCATTAGAAGGGTTTTCAATTTTAGAGGTAACGACAACCACCAACTGATCTTCAGCTGCTCTAGTAAGGTCATAAATCACAGTTTCTACAGTATAGATCTTATTTGTACTGACCGTTGTTGTTTCAGGCACATATGCACCCATAGTAGAATAAGCATATGGATGGTAATAATAACCATAAAATCCACCATAGTAGGCAGGATAATAATTACCGTAAAATCCTCCAGCATAGTATCCACCACTTTTATCTACGCGGGTTTCTTCGTCATAATCCTTTAAAACAGTAAGAACCACGCCATCATAACCTTCGTTTTCTAGAATCTGACGTATCATCTTCTGTTTTTCTTCACTCGGTTTCTGATCTGGATTCATGTTTGGAAATTTAGTAAAACTTGCTGTGGCTGTATATCCTTTAGCACTCATTTGTCTTACAATTTCATTTTCAAAAGCAATACGCCCTTGCTTATTATCAGTTCGCGCTACTACTAAGAAATTATTATCTTTTATTTGACCTAATTCATCACTCTTCCAAGAGTCCATGACTTTAACTGTACTACAATTTTGGAATAGAAATGCTGATGCAATCATTACAATAAGTAAACCGTACTTCTTCATAAATTTTAAGTTTAATGGATTGATTAATTATAGTGGCTAATATAATTAAAATTGTAATTACTAGTGGCTTATCTTTTGTTAAATGGTGCTAAATTATTCGCAGTTGGTTACTAAAGTGAGCTTATCCTTAACCCAACAAAGAAAGTGCGTGGTGCCGCTGGGCCATATACGTAGTTGCTGTCTCTATTTTTACCACTGTCAAAATCATTTTGATAGGCGTTAAATAGATTCTTAATTCCACCAAATAGCTCCATGTTTGATTTTAGATTTTTGATATTAAAAGTATAACTGGATCTCAAACTCAATTCCGAAAAAGGATCAGTTGTGGTATAAGTGTCTATATTTTGTTCTGGTGCACCAGCAAAATGGGCGATGGTCATTTTTCCAGTATAGACATAATTCATACTCACACTAAACCTAGTATTGGGGTTATAATTTAATGTGGCAAAACCGTAGGTCTCAGGCGTTCTCAGGAATTCTCGAACGGGCTCTAAACCTTCAATGTATTCAACAGCAGTGTCAAATTTGCTGGATTGCACTGTAAACCCTGCTTCCAATTGCACTTTTTTATTATAATTCCCTCTTAATTCCAGTGTAATTCCCTGTACTACAGCATTATCACCGTTTTGCTTTTCAAAACGCTCTCCAAATTCATCTTCACCTAATGGTGCGAGAAAAAAGGCATCTCTTAAATTGGTATAAAATCCTTCAAGGGTAAATCCGTAAATGTAATTTTCAGCTGGCTTATCATAATTAATTGAAGCACTAAAACTATTTGAACGTTCTTCTTTAAGGTCGTCAGCCAGCGATATTCGTGATATACCACCGCCAGCAAATGCAATATGTAAATCGGCATCAAAAGCTTGAGGAGCTCTAAATCCTGTACTCCAAGTAGATCGAAATTGCATATTGTTCTCCGTTTTGTATAGCAACGAAATACGTGGACTCAAAATAACATTATCTACAAAATTGTGTGTGTCAAACCTGATTCCTGATAGCACAGTGAACTTTGATGAAAGTTCCCAGTCACTTTGTAGAAAAGTGGCAAAAGATCGTGTAGTTTGATCGATCAAATAGTTGTAAGCATCTATTTCATCTAAAACGTCATCATATACATACTCCGTTCCAATGGTAATGACATTAATACCTGTTATAAAGTTTTTAATACGATGATTATATTGAGCTCCAGCCTGCAAGGTTACAGTATTAGATGTTCCATATGGGGGATTGGCTAAATGCTCAGCGATATCCTCAGGTTCGTCTGGGAATATTCCTGTATAGTGATCGCGGTCTGTACGTTGACCACCCAAATAAGTGATCAATGAGTTGTTGGCGTTGTTAAAATTGATTTGGTAATCTACACTTCCCATAAGCACATGATGGGTGCGTTCTTCTGATTGTAATGCCAGGTGAGGTGGCCTGTCAACCATTTCACCACCATAACGAAACTCATTGATACTACTAAAGCTACCTTCTAGCTTTTGATCTTCATTAGGAAGCCAGAAGAAATTGGTTCCAAAAGAGGTATTGTCTATTTCCGGTAATTCAGAAAAGTTATCACCATTATAGTCGTACCATTCTCTATTTCGTTTGGATATGAATAACGATAGACCTACATCTTTTTTGTTTGACACTACCGTGGCATTACCATTAATAATATTATCACTGGCATCACCAGCTATTGATTGATAATTATAATTGGCGTCATAACTGTTTTCTTTTGGTATTTTGGTAATCACATTAACTACACCTCCAATGGCACTTGAACCATACAGTGTTGATCCTCCACCTCGAATTGTTTCTATGCGCTCGATCATATTGACAGGGATCTGTTCTAATCCATAGAGGCCAGTTAGCGGACTAAAAATAGGCCGTCCATTAATTAGGATTTGCGAGTATCCTCCGGCCAGACCATTCATTCGTAGCTGTGTATAATTGCATGTTTGACAGTCGGTTTCAACACGCAAACCAGGCTGAAAACGCAGACCCTCCGATAGGTTACAAGCTTGAACCTCGTTCAAGGCCTCATGATTTATAATACTTACAATTACAGGCGAATTGGTTTTACGCTTAAAAGTGCGTGTCCCGGTTACAACCACCTCGTCTAAAAATGCATCAGGTTGCAGATCAAAATGAATTTTAAGGGACCTATCGTCTAGTACAATGCTCCGTTCTAGTGATTTATATCCAGCGTAGGAAGCCACAAGGGTATATGTACCAGAAGACAGATTGGAAATTATGAAGTTCCCGTCAACATCACAAGCTACGCCATTACCACTTTCTTTTATAAGAACATTAGCATAGGGAAGTGCTTCTTGGCTTGAGGTTACCTTTCCAGTTATGGACAGTTCATTTTGACTGGAAATAAGTTGAAATGCCAGTATAAAGAAAACAAATAGTTGTTTCAATTGTCAATTTTTATGCAAATATAATTATATTTTTAGACAAGACTAAAAATAAATTTATACAAATCAAATAATTAGTATATTTGTAGCATAATATTTAAGTGCATGGTTACCTTATCGGAAGAAAATTATCTCAAAGCCATCTATCATTTAGGGAAACGCGGTAGTAGTACTGTAAGTACTAACGCTATTGCCAATAGAATGGATACCAAAGCATCATCAGTTACCGATATGCTTAAAAAACTTTCTGATAAGCGTTTAGCGCATTATGAAAAGTACAAAGGTGTGCAATTGACGGATGAGGGAAAGCAAACGGCAATTGACATTATTAGAAAGCACAGAATTTGGGAAACATTTTTGGTGAATAAACTCAACTTTTCATGGGATAAGGTCCACGATTTGGCCGAGCAACTTGAGCACATTCAATCAGACGAACTTATCAATAAATTGGACGCCTTCTTAGGGCATCCTTCTCACGATCCGCATGGTGATCCCATTCCCGATCGCATGGGAAATATTCAACGCGATCAAAAGATCATACTAGCACAGGTCAATGCCGAAGTTATTTGTACCTGTGTAGGTGTTAAGGATTCGTCTTCCGACTTTTTGAAATATTTGAGTAAAAATGCCATTGCTTTGGGTACAGAGATCGAAGTAGTATCAAAAGAACCTTTTGACGATTCTATGATTGTAAAAATAGGAGGCTTTGAACGCACCATATCGAAGGAGGTCACTCAAAATATATACGTAAAATTCAATTAATTACATGGATCAAATATTAACCTATTTCGAATCGATAAATCCCATATTAGGAGCTTTGTATGCCTCTTTATTTACCTGGATATTGACTGCTTTGGGTGCGTCATTAGTGTTTCTATTTAAAGGGATGAATAGAGCTGTATTAGATGGCATGCTTGGTTTCACTGGGGGTGTTATGGTAGCAGCAAGCTTTTGGAGCTTATTGGCACCAGGCATTGAAATGAGTGAAGGCGAGGGATTTGTAAAAGTGATTCCTGCAGCTGTGGGCTTTGCACTTGGTGCATTATTTCTTTATGGCTTAGATAAGATATTACCGCATTTGCATATCAATTTTAAAGAAAGTGAGAAGGAAGGGATTAAAACACCTTGGCACAGAACTACCCTTTTGGTCCTAGCAATAACACTTCATAATATTCCTGAAGGTTTGGCTGTGGGCGTGTTATTTGGTGGAGTAGCTGCTGGCATACCAGAGGCTACAATAGGAGGCGCTGTAGCGTTAGCTTTGGGAATTGCCATTCAAAACTTTCCAGAAGGACTCGCAGTTTCCATGCCTATGCGTAGGCAAGGCGCAAGCAAATTCAAGAGCTTTTGGTATGGACAAATGTCGGCCATTGTTGAACCTATTGCCGCTGTAATAGGCGCTTTGGCAGTTACTTTTTTCACACCCATATTACCTTATGCCTTGGCATTTGCAGCAGGGGCCATGATTTTTGTTGTAGTTGAGGAAGTAATTCCGGAAACCCAACGCGATAAATATACCGATATCGCTACTTTAGGATTTATTGGCGGCTTCATAATTATGATGACCTTGGATGTCGCGTTAGGCTAATTAGGTTTAATGGCAACTGCAGTTGTCGCCACAGTCTTGACTTGACTTTTTCTTAAAAGGATTATAAATAAATCTAGCAACCAAATAGGCAATGGCGCATATTAGTATTAATACCAGTATTATATTTTGTAATGTCAAACCCAAGTCGTGTTTACGCAGTTCAAAGATACGGTTTAATTCAATATTTGATACGCCATAAGAGATGCGACATAGGCGAGTGAAGTCATAAACACCAATTGCAGGATTGGCCATTTCCAACTGTTTGTTTCCCTTTTTACAATGGCCAATGTACTCATGCATTGCATAGCAAAGGCGTAAAAAAGCAATAGAGAAATCCCCGATGCAAGGGTAAACACCTTTTCACCATTGCTATGCACTTCGGCGGCCATCATACTTTTGATGGTGTCTTCATCTTCTTCAACATCTGAACTTCCAACACTGTATAT
>CAYZKX010000091.1:0-8756 GCA_964479055.1 uncultured Flavobacteriaceae bacterium | reverse complement strand
TTTCTTCTAAGTTACTCGCAGGCTTTAAGTGTTATAAATTGTAATAAATTAAAGTTTGAAGCGCTTCTAAACTAAACTTTGGCAAAAAGCTCTGATGAAAATCAGAGCTTTTTTCGTTATTCATTGCATATTGTTTTTCAAAATTACTTTTTCATAGAATTTTTAGCATAGTACTCTTTAATCACTGATTGCCTACCAATGGTTTTGGTAATGATGTCCTTTTCCAAATCCCAACCTCGTGCTGGCGAATATGCTCTCCCGTAATATATTATTTGTAAGTGAAGTTGGTTCCATAATTCTTTAGGAAAAAGACGTTTAGCATCTTTTTCAGTTTGTACCACATTCTTTCCATTACTAAGGTTCCATCGATACATCAATCTATGAATATGTGTATCGACTGGAAAAGCTGGTATTCCAAATGCTTGAGACATTACCACACTAGCCGTTTTATGCCCCACAGCCGGAAGGGTTTCTAAGGCTTCCATGTTCTTAGGCACCTTACCATCATATTGTTCAATCAAAATTTTAGATAGTCCGTAAATCCCTTTACTTTTCATTGGAGAAAGACCTACAGGCTTAATGATCTCACGAATTTCATCTACAGTCATTTTCACCATATCATAAGGGTTGTTGGCCCTGGCGAAAAGCAAAGGAGTTATAAGATTAACGCGAGCGTCGGTGCTTTGAGCCGAAAGTAATACCGCAATGAGCAACGTATATGGATCTTTGTGATCTAAAGGTATTGGTACCTTTGGATAAAGTTCTTCAAGGGTATTAATTACAAAATTTACTTTTTCTTGCTTGGTCATTGCTTTATATTTGCAAGCGTTAAAGGTAACAATTATGAATACATTAAAAGTAGGCGATCGCGTACCCGATTTCACCACTACGGATCAAGATGGTAATGTGGTCAAATGGGAAGATTTTAGAGGTAAAAAAGTAGTTGTGTTTTTCTATCCAAAGGCTAATACACCGGGTTGTACTTTAGAGGCCTGTAATTTGAGAGATCATTACAAAGAACTTCAAAATGCAGGATATGAAATACTTGGTGTTAGTGCCGATTCGGAAAAACGCCAGTCGAACTTCAGAAATAAGTTTAATTTTCAATTTCCATTATTGGCTGATACCGATAAATCAATAATTGAAGTGTTTGGTGTTTGGGGACCTAAAAAATTTATGGGTAGAACCTTTGATGGTATTCACCGCATTACCTTTATTATGGATAAGGATGGGGTAGTAGAACGTGTGATAGACAAGGTTAAAACTAAGGCACATGCTGCCCAAATTTTGGAAGCCTAATTCTCAAAATTAGATTGCGTTTAGTCCTTTTTGTGGAGTACTTCTTCGGTTTCGTATCCAAAGAGATTTTGTGCTCTAATGATCTCGGCGATACCATCAGGAAGCATATTTTCCCAACCATCTTCACCGTCTCCTATCATTTTCAATACTTTTTTGGAGAAAATGTTTAATACATTAGGATTGTAGTCGGCTATATCCACAACTTTCCCATTGTATTTGAAGAATTTATACAATTCCTTCATTCTAGGGTGCACTTTCAAATTCTCGCTGGTCGTCACTGTACCATCTTCATTTTGCATAGGATATAAATAGACGCGAAGATCTTTAAAGAATAATTTTCCAAAAGCCTCTAAAATACCACCACTTAAATGGCGATAATATTTCTCGTCAAAGATCTCGATCAGGTTATTCACACCCATAGCAAGACCCATTCTATTCTTTGAATATTGAGAGAAGTATTCAACCAGTTTATAATATTCTTTGAAGTTTGAGATCAATACGGTTTGCCCTTGAGAACATAACAATTTTGCTCTATCCATGAAATCCTGTTCGTCAATTTCACCTTCAGCCCTAAGATTGGATAAGGTAATTTCAAAAATCACCACAGTTTTATCAGGATCTACCCGACTTTCTTTAAGAAACATCTCATAGGATTTTTCATACATATCCATATTTACTTTGGTAGCTGGTCTAAAACTACCTCTAAGTGTTAAAATGTTCTTTTTGTATAATACTCGAGCTGGCAATACATTATTGCCATCAGGTGCAAACATAACCGCATCGGTCATGCCATTTCGTACCAATTGAAGGCTCATTAAGCGGTTATCAACATCATCAAACAATGGTCCAGAGAAATTAATGGTATCAATTTCAATTTGATCTTTATCTAAATGATCATACAGATAACGCAACAGTTTTTTAGGCTCATTATATTTATAAAAAGCACCATAGATAAGGTTTGTTCCTAATATACCAAGCGTTTCCTGCTGCAACCGTGCATCATTTTCTTTAAAACGTAGATGCAAGATAATCTCATTGTATTCCTGATTTGGTTCGATTTGATATCTAATACCTACCCAACCATGACCTTTATAACGCTTAGCAAAATCAATGGTTGCAACTGTATTGGCATAAGCGAAAAACATTTTATTTGGATGGTTCTCTCTGGAAATACGTTGCTCGATGAGTTCGATCTCATGGTCAAGCATTTTCATTAAGCGTGCTTCGGTTACATAACGACCATCTTTCTCAGTACCATAGATGGCATCACTAAAATCTTTGTCATATGCCGAAATGGTCTTTGCTATGGTCCCGGAAGCGCCTCCTGCTCTAAAAAATTGACGAACTGTTTCCTGTCCTGCACCAATTTCGGCGAATGTGCCATAAATATTGGTATTTAGGTTGATGCGAAGTGCTTTTTGATTTATTGAAGGTATATTGTCAAATTCAGTATCACCTTTCAATCTAATTTCCATGTTAAAGTAGGATTAATTATCTACAAACAAAGGTATTAAAATACCAATGCAAAGAAAAAAATAAACCTATTTTTGTATGAAATTAACAATTGTTGAAGATCACATTTTTAGGCACGGGAACCTCTCAAGGCATTCCAATCATTGGAAGCACTCATCCTGTTTGTCTTAGTCAGAATTCAAAGGACAAACGTCTTCGTGTTTCTGTATTGGTTGAATGGAATTCATGCACATACGTCATTGATTGTGGTCCAGATTTCAGATATCAGATGCTACGTGCTAATGTGAATAAAATTGATGGGATTTTATTTACCCATGAACACAGTGATCATGTTGCCGGTTTTGATGATATCAGGCCCTTTTGTTTTAGGCAAGGTGAAGTGCCCATTTATGGTAGTAGACGTGTATTAGATGCACTTAGAACGCGATTTGACTACGCCTTTAAGACTGAGAATAAATACCCCGGTGCTCCATCGGTTTTACCAATTGAAATTACTGATTCACCTTTCCAGCTTTGTAATACTGAAATAATCCCTATTAATGTTGATCATAATGGATTAGCCGTTTTTGGGTTTAGGATTCAGGACTTTGTTTATATCACAGATGCCAAACATGTTGATAGCCATGAACTAACTAAACTGAAGAACGTGAAGGTATTGGTAGTTAATGCGCTGAGAATTGAACCGCACCAATCCCATTTTAATTTAGAAGAAGCTTTAGAGTTTATTGAATTAGTTAAACCAGAAAAGGCTTATTTGACACATATAAGTCATTTACTTGGGTTTCATGATGATGTGCAACAAACACTACCGGAAAA
The DNA here is from genome assembly GCA_964479055.1 of uncultured Flavobacteriaceae bacterium. Classification (GTDB taxonomy): domain Bacteria; phylum Bacteroidota; class Bacteroidia; order Flavobacteriales; family Flavobacteriaceae; genus CAYZKX01. Next base: position 5,168 of record CAYZKX010000091.1, on the reverse strand, counting down.
CGTTTATTTAGCTTATGACAATCTTGAAATAACACTATAGAATGAAAAAAAACATTTACCTCTATCTTTTTGTATTTGCCTTATTATTAGCGCTCTTTGTATATGTGAGTTCAAAAAATGGTATTGAAACGTTGGAAACTAAAATAAGTGCATTGGAGCAAAAGCAGCAATCCTGTGATGAACAGGTGATGAAGCTGGAGGATGAAATCCTGGACTTGCTTTATTTTAATTTAGAGCACAATGATGATGCCTTGAGTTATTTAGAACGGTTGGGTCATGACACCTCTAATCTTATCCCTTTTTTAAGTGACCAGCTATATCAGCTCAATGAAACTAAAGGTGACCACCCATTGGTGCCTTATGCTGCAATGTCGGAAAATGGAAAAATGTTAATTAACAAAGTACGTTTACTCAATCATAAATGGATTATTGCCGATTTTAGCGATGGAGAATACTGGGGAGAAATGCTTCTTAAATACGAGATCGTCGATGTTGATGGTGAGAAGCAATTGATTTTTAACGTGGTGGAGTCTTTACTTTACCCACCTCAAACTTAAATGCGCACCTTTAACCATTCTCTAAATTCGTAGAAGTTTTGTGGTGCTACACCATGCCCAACAGGATACTCACTGTATTGGTGTTTTATGTTTAAACTTTTGAGGAATGGTGCACTTTGTCTGGCCCATTCTACAGGCAGAACTTGATCTTGGGATCCGTGAGAGCAATAAAAATCCAAATGACTATACTCGGAAATGTCCTTTTGCAAGATCATATTCTTATCAATATAGCCACTTAGCGCTATAATGTTTTTTACTTTATTAGGGTAGGTTAGTGATACAGCATAACTTAAAATAGTGCCTTGACTAAACCCTAATAAGGTCACATTCGAGGAATCCACTGGATATGTGTTGCATATTTCATCTATAAAATTAGCGATAAGATCACGTGATTCTATGGCTTGATCAGTATCACTCCATTTACCTTGAGGTGCTTCAAAGTGGATGGCATACCAGGCGTGCCCAAAGGGTTGCATAGCAATTGGAGCACGTACAGAAATAACAAACAGTTCTTCGGGTAATTCAGAAACAAATGAAAAAAGATCATTTTCGTCACTGCCATAGCCATGCAACATGATCATTAATGGGGCATTTTCCTTTAATGTAGAAGGCCTTTTAATATAGAATAGAGCTTCGTTTTTGGTCATTACTTACCTATGTTTTCAAACCAATTTTGAAAAAGCTCTCCTATTACAGGAATGGGTTTGGCCGTTCCGGATATGGCACTGTAGAGTCCATAAACCCAAGATACAAATGTGATAAACCAAAATCCGGTGCCCAACCAACTATTGACATATTTTTCTACCAAATTGGAAAAAATCAAAATGATGACAAGGCCCAACATCTGTCGGATATGAAATGAAATAAACGGATTCTTTTTTTCCATATTCATGACCATGGCTATGATCAATCCTATAAAGGTGAAGTAGCAAATTATTGCCAAAGTACGTCCATTTTCAATATCAGCTTGTGTCATATTATAGATCTCTTAAACTTAGTTTGTTGTTGTTGATGATGCCATAGGCCTTTCCCTTGAGGGTAATATTGTTAAAAATGGCATTTTTAGATTTAGATAGAATATCTACATCTGAAAAAGTATAGCTATCATCTGGATTAAATAAACTAAAATCTGCTTTATTGCCAACTGCAATAGGATAACTAAGCTTACCAAAACGTTCTCTTCCGCGGGTAAGATATTTTATGGCCGTTTTAGTTGAGAATAGGCTATTTAAAGCACCAAAAGCACTTTCAAGTCCTATGGTTCCATAATGTGCATGATCAAATTCTACTTTCTTTAATTCAATATCTAATGGATTGTGATCACTGGTAACCATATCAATCGTTCCGTCTTTTAATCCTTGGACTAGTGCATTTTGATCTTCACTAGTTCGCAATGGAGGAATTACTTTGAAATTGGTATTGAATGTTTCTAAAACCGAATCGTTGAAAAAGAGATTATGTATAGCCACACTACAACTCACATCTAATTTTTGCTTTTTGGCCTGACGAATCAAATCCACCGATTTAGCAGATGATATGGTAGGAATATGTAATTTACCTCCTGTGTACTCCAGAAGAAATAAATCTCTTGTAATACGCAGATCTTCAGCAATGGAAGGCAATCCATTTAATCCAATTTTGGTGCTTGTGATGTGCTCATTCATTACGCCGTTACGTGCTATCGCATTATCTGAAGGGAAAGCACAGACCAAGCCATTAAAATTATTGGCATATTGCAATGCAATTTTAAAGAGGTTGGCATTTTCAGTTGGAATTTGATAATCTCCAAAGGCCACTGCACCTGCATTAGCCATATCAAACATCTCAGAGAGTTGCTCACCTTTACTTTGCTGTGTTAATGCACCTATGGGTAAAACGGTTGTGGCATATCCTGCAGCCTTAGATTTGATATAGGCAATATGGCCGCTGGTATCGGTCACCGGTTGAGTATGGGCATTTAAAGCAATAGTTGTGAATCCAGATTTAGCCGCTGTATTCAGACCATTCTTGATAGTTTCACGTTCTTCAAAACCAGGTTCACCTAAAGAAACACTGCTATCAAACCAGCCTTGAGAAATGTGCAGATTTGGTAGAGTTATGGTTTGATAATTATGAGTATTGTTAATGCGAGATCCTATTTTGGTAATAATACCTTTTTCAATTAAAATATCTTGCGTTTTATTGTGGAAGTCGCTTTTAGGATCGAGTACCGTTGCCGATTTTATAAGTAGATTCATTTAAAAAATCTAAGAATAAGCATTTCAATTATCAGGAAAATCAGGGCAAAAATAACAAACCATTTCCACAAAGCATTAATGTTTGTCGCACTTTTTATATCGTTTAGAATATTTGGAACTGAATTACCAATTGTAATTCCTTCAATAGTTGTGAGGTTATGATAGTTCAATTCACTTTCATTTCTATTGTAATTGTAGCTCACAAAATCTATGCTATTGGATTTGTTGGTAACTTCATAAATCCCAGAGACATTAGGCAAATCATTGGTGGTAATCTCTACCTTATCACTATAGGTGCGCTGTTGTGGAATGATCTCAATTGCCGAGCCGCTTAACTTTAAAATATCATCTTGTTGAATAGATGTTTGAATATCATAGGTGTTTTCCTTCCCAATCGTATAATAGAGTTCGGGCAGTTTAAAACTTTGTCGGCCTATATTATACAAAGTTGGTACTATCAAAGGTGAGTTGATAAAATTAGAATTCTCATATCCTATGGCTGCTGTAAATATGAAACAATTTTCAGATTGGATCAAAAAGGGACTGCCATCTTCAAAGTTAAGCAGTTGATTTGGGGTACTACTAGCAGTATAATAACTATTCACTTTTGGATACTGAAAATTAGAAACTTCCTGATCAAAAACATTAGTATAAATGGGATGCGAATAGTTAATTGCTGTCACTTGTCGTTCATCTTCTGAAAGACTTCCAAATGAAATACTATTTAATCCATTAAACAGTTGATTATAAGATGATAAATCAATTTCATTGGAAGGAATGATTATAATATTCGAATTCCTGGAATTGAAAGCTGATAGCGCGTTGATCAGTGCTAAAGGAACCGTTTTCAATTGATTCAAAACGATGAGATCTTGTTTTTCTATATCGTTATAATTAAGTTGGTCACTGGCTACACCATTAAAGTTAAATTCATCATCGGTATAAACGCGACGTAAGTGATTATCATCGCTTTCATTAATGCTTAAAACATTGATCTTAGGTCGTTCATTGATATTGAAATATAATGAATTATCGAACTGAAGAGCATTGTCTTCTATGGTTAATCGTCCATTATAATTGGTATTATTCTGTAAGGTGAAAATCGCGACATTCCTATTATTTGAATTGACAGCTGTTTTAGTCACCAATTCATCGTTATTATATAATGAAATAGGTAAGCTAGCTGTTTCTTCATTCAATTGATTTAACAACACATGTAATTCTACATTTTCAATGGTTTGATTAGCAATATAAGCACTATCAATTCCCACATTGTTAGTATTTACAGGTTCAAGTTGTATAAAATAGCGCCGGATAAGGGAGTCTGTACCAACGGCGTTTATGGGTTTATTTTGCTGAAAATCACTAATTAAAATGAAATTCTTAATCGTATTAGAACGATTATCAAACAATTGATTCCCCTTTAATATGGCAGCATTATAATCTAATTGATTACTAGAATAACTAAGTTGTAACAATTCGTTACGTATGGCCTTGGTGGTGGTTTGTTTAAAGGTTTGATTGTTAGTAAACAAACTAATGCGTTCGTTTTCATCCATAGAGCTTATGATATCCTGGACAGCACGTTTAAGTAATTCGCCTTTGTTCCCTTTAGCCTGCATGCTAAAAGAGTTGTCTAGGTAGATCACGGTTTCAGTTTCTAAATTTGTACTGTTCTCTGGAGAAGTAAAAGGTTGAGCAAACGCCAAGATCACAGCAGCCAAGAGCAACAGACGAGTAATAAGAGTCAACCACTTTTTTAATTGCTGACTCTTACGTGTTTGCATATCCACTTTTTTCAAAAATTCCACATTAGTGAACGGAACTTTTTGAAAACGACGCAGCTGAAACAAATGAATGATAATTGGAATGAGCAGCAGGAGTAGGGCGTAAAGTACTTCTGGATGTTTAAACTGCATAGTCTAGGACAAATTGAATGGTATAACAAACATAATAGAAAAAAGGCGTTTAATATAAAGCAGTATTGATATTTAGGAAATATTTTAGATTTTAATTCAACAGAAGAAAAAATAATCTCTCATCGACTTCATCATTTGACTTGACAGATAGGATCTTATTTCATTCTGAGCATTTTCATTGGCAACCGTTATAATGCTTTGCGCATTTTTTATACTCTCAAGTTGTTCAAATGGTAGTAATTCTTGTCCGTAGATTTTCTTGCCAATTTTTTTTGGATTATCACAAATCCATTGAAAGGCGATGTTTTTTTCGATCAATTTATGAGCGACTGTTTTACCCTTAAATCCTGCTCCCCATATAACCAGAGGTCTACTAGAATCATAATCTAACTTTAAGAAATAATGAAGTTTAATGTCTAAAAAGTAATTCTGAGCATAGTGTTCATGCGTCCTTG
>CAYZKX010000090.1:0-8769 GCA_964479055.1 uncultured Flavobacteriaceae bacterium | reverse complement strand
CAGCCAATAGTATGAAATACGGTTCTAAAAAAACTATTGGTACCATACTTGGTGATCTTTCTGCAAATTTGTTGCAAATCGTTTTAGCTTCGGCAGGCCTCGCCACTATAGTCGTAGCATCAGGCGATTTATTTCAAATCATCAAGTGGCTTGGTGTTATCTATTTAATATCTATTGGAATTAAAAAGATCATTACGGTTCCAGAAATAGAAATTGATAAGACTAAAACTAAGAAGAGAAGCTTTCTTAATCTGTATTCTGAAGGATTTTTAATGTCGGCCGCTAATCCTAAGGCTATTGTTTTCTTTGCTGCCTTATTTCCGCTATTCATTGACCCGAATTCTACTTTTATACCACAAGCCGTAATTCTAGGCATTACATTTTTAATATTAGATGGAATCGCCCTACTCGCCTACACTTACTTTGCAACAAAACTTAAGAACTTTTTAGAAAACAAAGAAAAAGTGCACTTGCAAAACAAGATAGTGGGTTCGCTGCTAATTCTAAGCGGCTTCATGCTTTCAATGGTTAAAAAAACCAATACTTAAATTAACTAGTTTGGCCTACCTATTTTTCGTATTGTAGATTGCTTACTTAAATAGTTTCGTAAAAATCACTAACTTTAACAATACATGAATTCGTGGTATAATTCATAAATACAAAGCACATGCCCCGCAAAATATGGAGTCCAGAGACCATAGAAATAAACGGGGTGAAACCGAAAAACCATAAGAGTAGGACTAAAATTTCCAACCCATGCCAAAATACGTCATTGAAAGAGAATTACCTGGAGCAGGTGATTTAACGTCTGAGCAATTGCAGGGCATCTCACAAACATCCTGCGGTGTATTAAATCAACTAGGTCCCCAAATCCAATGGGTGCATAGCTATGTAACAAACAATAAAATTTATTGTGTTTACAATGCACCTAATGAAGAAATGGTAAGAGAACATGCCAATTTAGGTGGTTTTCCTGCCAATTCTATTAGTCAGGTAGTTACTATAATCGATCCAACAACGGCTGAATAATTGACAAATAAAATTATCTAAAAATGTTGATTAAGTAAGTCAAGTGAATTATATTTTCCAAACATTTTGGGGATAGTAATAACACTACTATTCTATTCACTTGATTTACTAAAATCATAGGACTTTATGGTAGTCATAAAGTCATTAGATATGTGCTTGAATAGTTACTATGTTTAAATTCTTTAGACGCATTCGACATCAATTACTGTTAAAAGCCAAACTCAGGAAATATCTTATATATGCTGTTGGTGAAATTGTTTTAGTGGTCATTGGTATTCTCATTGCCTTGCAGATCAACAATTGGAATAGCAAAAGAAAAGAGATATCAAAAGAACAAGTAATACTAGCGCAATTAAAAGATGAATATACATCTAATTTGAAACAATTAGAAGAAAAAATGGAAATGCGTGATAGGATTATTCGTTCAGGTTTAATCTTATTGCAATACATTGACAATCCTGCGGAAGTGACCAGTGATAGTTTAATATTTCATTTCAGTAATATCATTTTCGATCCTACTTTCGATCCAATCCAAAATGATCTGATCTCATCTGGAAACATAAGATTGATAAGAAATGATAAACTCCGACAGCTGTTATCCAATTGGACTTCTGATATTATTGCTGTTCAAGAACAAGAAAAGACCAATCATTTTCATGCCCATGAGATCATGCAGCCTCTTTTTAATAAATTAGGTATAACACGCTTAGTATTAAATGAAGTCTGGTTATATGCAGAAGGTTCAAATTTTTTATTGGATAAAGATGCACGTGGTCTTGAATTAGATCTGGCTCAAAATCAAAATGATATTCAGGTTAAAGACATTTTAGCTCATACCGAACTTGAAGGCGTAGTTTCTGGAGCTATTTCGTATAATAAAGTTGGTAATATTCAAAGTGTTTCTCTTAAAAAACGCATTAATAAGATTCTTGAACTGATAAATTTAGAATTAAATAAAAACAACAATGGCTAATTACATTGATGGTTTTGTGCTACCCATTCCAAAAGAGCATTTGAGCACTTATAAAGAAGTTGCCAAAACGGTAGCCAGCATTTGGAAAGAACATGGTGCTTTAGCATATAATGAATTTGTTGGTGATGATATGAAACTTGAAGGTACACGATCATTTACTGACAGTACAAAGGCTGCTAGTCATGAAGTGATCATATTTGGTTGGGTAGAATTTGAATCGCGTGAACATCGTGATCTGGTCAATAAACGTGTGACTTCCGATCCTCGAATGCACGATATTATCGCGCCTTTGACAAATCCTTCTCGCTTGATATTTAATGCAGAACGTATGGTGTATGGTGGGTTTGAATCACTGGTTACTTAAATCGTCTCTTATTTGTTACATCTTATAGTATAGTAATTGCATGGAATGTGATAGGTTAAAGTGGATTGGAATTTACTACTTTTGCTGCCATTCGTGAACCTCATTCAATTTCAACATAAAGTATCTCAATTGGCGAAAGAAAAAACCCCATTTTTCTTTCTAATCGACTTTGAATTACAGCATCCAATGGTGGTCACACTTGATGAGGCTAGCAGTCACGGCCTTCAGTTTGATATAAATGGCATGAGTAATTACACCAATGGTTCAGCATTGGAAACCGTGCCTCAAATCAAAGGCATGCCTATTGACAAATCAACTTTTAGTACACGATTTAACAGTGTTCAAGAACATCTTAAAAAAGGAGATACTTTTCTATTAAACCTCACCTTTTCTACGCCGTTAGAAAGTCATCATGCACTACAAGACCTATTTTTCATGGCTAAAGCGCCTTATAAATTGCATTATAAAAATAAGTTTGCAGTTTTCTCACCTGAGTGCTTTGTAAAGATCAAGAATAATAAGATCTATACCTACCCCATGAAGGGCACTATTGATGCAAGCCTAAAGGATGCCGAAAAAAAACTCATTGAAAATCCTAAAGAATTACGTGAACACAATACCATTGTAGATCTATTGCGCAACGACATGTCCATAGTAGCAAAACAGGTTCATGTCAAGAAATTTAGATATATAGACCGCATTACAACTAGCACTGGCGAGCTTTTGCAAACCAGCTCGGAGATCGTTGGGACACTTCCTGACAATTGGCAAAAGGATCTAGGTGAAATTCTAATCAAACTACTGCCAGCAGGATCTGTTAGTGGTGCGCCAAAGAAAAAAACTTTGGAGATCATTTCGAAAAATGAAAATGGATCTCGAGGGTATTATACTGGAGTGTTTGGCATTTTTGACGGTAATAACTTGGACAGCGCAGTGGCAATTCGCTTTATCGAGCAAAAAGAAGATCAACTGTATTACCGAAGCGGCGGTGGGATTACAGCTTTAAGTAACCTTGACGAAGAGTATCAGGAAATTAAACAAAAGATCTATGTACCCACTGTTTGAATCCGTGTGTGTAAAAAACGGTGAAATTCAACATGCATACTGGCATCAAAAGCGATTTGAGTTCGCCTTGGGAACCTACTTTGAGAATTCAAAACATAGTTCGCTTTTTAAAGACATAATGATACCTGATAAATACAGAACTGGTCTCGTTAAAATGAAAGTTTTATATAACGCTTATGATAAGCAAGTGTCCTTTGAAGATTACAACATTAAATCGATCAATACGCTACAATTGGTAGAGGATAATAATATTGATTATCAATTAAAATCTTGCAATAGAGATCACCTTAAAAGCCTATATCTCAAAAAAGAACTTTGTGACGATATTCTAATTATTAAAAATGGGAAGCTTACGGATACCTCTTATTGTAATATCGTATTCTATGATGACCATTCCTGGTGGACTCCTAAATCACCTTTATTAAAAGGCACTGCGCGCCAGCGCTTACTGCACAATAGAATTATTTATGAAAGGGAAATCACCGTCAAAGATTTAGATCAATACTCAAGTTTTAAACTTATAAATGCCTTGCGTGATTTCAATGAGGTTCCTGCAACTCCTGTTTCAAACATATACAAATAATCAAGACAGTATATAAAAAAGAAACTACCTCGTGGGGTGCGAGGTAGTTTTTATATAAATAGGTATGATTCAAAGTAAATGTTTCTTTTTAGTGATACGTACTTCGTATTTATTTTATGTTTCATTTACCATCTTACCGAATCTATTCTATACAATACAAACCTCATGCCAAAATTTATTTTGTTTGCATCATTATTACTTAACTTAGCATGCCGTGTCTAAAAAGTGTCAATATGAATTCGGGATACTCAAAAACACCATTGGAGAAAAAATTAGGTTTGAAAGACGGATTTTCTATTAAAGTAGTCAATGCTCCTGAACAGTATAACAAATGGCTATCCACTTTGGAAATCCAATTGTATCATTCTAAACAAAACAAAAACCAGTCTTTAGATTTCATACATGTGTTTTGTAAAACGCTCTATGAGCTTGAAGCTGCAGTTCTAAAACACAAACCATTAATGAAATTGAATGGTATACTTTGGGTGAGTTGGCCAAAGGGAAGCAGTTCAATCTCAACCAATTTAAAACGCGAGCCTATTCGCGACTATGTACTAGTTAATGGTTTAGTTGATGTCAAAGTAGCAGCAATTGACAACGATTGGAGCGGTTTAAAATTTGTATATCGTTTAAAGGACAGAAAATGAGTTGGATAAAAGTTATTCCATTTGAAGAGGCCAATGGTAAATTAAAAGCCATTTATAAAAAAATCAAAGGACCAAACAACCAAATTGATAATGTACTTAGCATTCATAGTTTACGGCCACATACACTTATTGGTCATATGAGTCTATACAAAAACACTTTACACCATAGCCAGAACACCTTTCCTAACTGGCAATTGGAATTTTTAGGAACGTACACCAGTTTTATCAATAATTGCGATTATTGCTACCAACATCACTTTGAGGGTATGAAGCGTTTTTTAAAGGACGACAGCAAAGCCACAGAACTTAAAAAACATATAGAGAATGCATCACTGCAATCCTATCTTGATGAGAAGGCGTATGCACTTATTGCCTATGCGCGCAAGCTTACATTGCATCAAGAGTCTGTCTCAAAAGCTGATATAGCCTACTTGCGCAGCTTAGGCTATAATGATGGCGAGATATTGGAAGTCAATCAGGTTGTTGCTTACTTTAACTACGCTAATAGAACAGTTAATGGTCTAGGTGTTAATACCGAAGGCGAAATACTTGGTCTTTCACCAAGTAACAAAGACGATGAAAATGCCTGGGATCATCAATGAACTATGAATATTCAGGTACTTTACCAATGACACCTTCAAAGAATGACCGCATATATTTGAAATCGGCTTCTTTGTCATCTGTAGGATAAAATGGTTCAGAGAATCGGTTTTCTTTATTCGCAAAATCGAGTGTGAACATGACTATAGGGACATTTGCAGCTTTAGCAATATAATAGAACCCAGTACGCCAGGTGTCTACTTTTTTTCTTGTACCTTCAGGAGACATTCCCAGTCTAAATTCATCGTGCTGTTCAAAAACCTGAGCAATAGCTTCTACTTGATTCATGTTTTTTTGACGCTCTACAGGTGCGCCACCCAAAGCCCTAAATATCCAACCGTATGGAAATCGAAAGAGTGATTTTTTACCTACAAAATTTGCTTTGATTCCAATGGCAGACCGCAACAATATGCCAATATAAAAATCATGCCAACTGGTATGCGGAGCGGCAATTAGAACAGCTTTTTTAACCTTACCAAAGTCATTGAAACCGGTAACCTTCCATCCTAAAACTTTGAAGTAAATAAATTTATTTAGCCAACGCATGCTATATTTTTTGATATAGTGCCTTTAGCTTCTCTGGTGTGATCGTCTTGCGCCAGTCCTTCCCTATCGCATTTACCCATAATGGCTCCAAACTCAACGCCACATTGATCATGATATCAAATTCATTATCACTTAGATCGGCACACACATTTTTTGGAATCTCAATGCCATTTTTTTCACGCATTTGTTTATATAAAGCAACACCATCAGGATAGAATTCTTCAATATGTTCAAACACCATACAATTTCCAATACCATGCTTAATACCAAGTAAAAATCCAAGTCCGTAACTCATGGCATGTGCTACGCCTACTTGCGAATACGCGATACTCATACCACCATGCCAGGAGGCCATCATTAACTTATCTTGTGCTTCTTGATCTGATAGATTACCATTTAAAAACACTTCTTTACAAATATCCAAAGCCTTTTCACCATACGACTGACTAAAAGCATTTAAATAGGTGCCATTAAGCGATTCTATACAATGTACATAACAATCCATACCAGTATAGAACCATTGATTTTTTGGAACATCTTTAGTAAGTTCAGGATCCAGAATCACCTGATCAAATGGTGTATAATCACTATTAATACCGAGTTTTCGCGTTGGCCCTGTTAATATTGTGGTTCGGGAAACTTCGGCACCAGTTCCTGAAATTGTAGGTATTCCAACATGATAAACTGCCGGGTTTTTAACCAGGTCCCAACCCTGATAATCGGAGGCACTTCCTTCATTGGTTAACATAATTGCAACTGCCTTTGCAAGATCCAATATACTTCCACCACCAATGCCTATAATCCCTGACGGACGTTTAGAATGTGTTAAAATAAGTTGTTCTACCAACTCATCGACCTGAGATGTTTTTGGTTCCTCCTGTACAGAGATATAAAGTATTCGATCGCTGTAGGATAACGGAATACGCGAAGTCAACCATGCATTACCCTTAAATACATCATCAACTAAGTAAATAAATGGAGCTTCAGTAGAAAGCCGATGTGGTGAAACTATTTCTTCTAATTGATTAAAACTTCCTCTGCCAAACATAACTCGAGGCACCATTGGAAAGTTTTTAAATGTCATTAATTTTTTTTCTTTTACTAACACTTATCTAAAATAAAATTAATTATTCAAATTATACTGAAAGGCTTCGGCAAAAAGTCCAACGTCATAGCCATCAGCTAAAGCATGATTAACATGAATGGCAAGATTCATCATTAATTGTCCTTCACTGCTATAGGTTTTACCGAACGCCAATTTAGGTACTGAATCAAATTGACCTGAAGCTGCCTCCTTATGACCAATAAAATTAAACCAAGGCATGGCCGAACAATGTATACAGTCTAGGTTGTCTTCCGGTGGATAAAAGTCATTCGAATTCCTCACACGTTCTTTCTCTTCATTTAGGTTTTGTACAAAGCTATCAAGCGATTCACTAAATGGAATATACGACAAAGCAAAGGTATGGTCTGCACGCATTAAAGTCGCTGACGCATGAATGACATCATAGCACACGACCTCATTGTTCAAAACCCTTAATTTCAAATTTTCAATCGTATTTATCGCCTTCATACAATCGTGCAAATATCTAGCAAAAAAACTCGTGCCGTTTGCTTTAGATGACTTATATGCTTCACCAACCATAAAGGGTATGGTCACGGCAAAATAAGGATCATGAAAATTCTTAAAATGATCAAATTGCTGCCTGCGCTTCCATGTACTCACATCCAATACCTTCATAGCTAATTCAATACTTTTAATATGTCCAGTAGTGAGTTCACTGTTTTATAGGCTTTCCCATTGGTTTCTTCCTCAGTTACTTGTTCATGAATCCAGGTGGTATGAAATGGAATATGAATAGCCTGAGCATTGATGTTGACCAATGGCAGGATATCACTCTTTAAAGAATTACCAATCATTAGAAACTCAGATGGATTGATATCGAGATGATTCAATAACTTCAAATAATTTTCTTCCTTTTTTTCACTAAGCACTTCGATGTGGTGAAAATAATCATTAAGCCCTGATTTTTCCAACTTTCGTTCCTGGTCGAGAAGATCACCTTTTGTTGCTAATATCAAACGATACTTTTGTGAAAGGTTTTGCAATACCTCTTCCACTCCATTCAATAATTCTACAGGTTTATTGATCATATCCTTTCCTATGTTCATGATCTTTTGAATGGTTTCATGTTGGATTTGATAATTTGAAATCTCAAGTGCCGATTCAACCATTGACAAAACAAAAGCCTTTACACCATAGCCATATAATGGTAAATTATCCATTTCTTTTTTAAAAAGCTCCTGATCGATCTTGTTGGCAGTTTCATAAGGGCTAAGTAAACGAGCAAACTCCAATTCGGCCTCCCTAAAATAGGTCTCATTGACCCACAAGGTATCGTCGGCATCAAAACCAATGACTTTTATGTTGGAGTAATCTATTTCCATAGTTGTTTTGCCTTTTCTAAATCTTCAGGTGTGTCGATCTCAACACCTTCTACCTTTGTTTCCACCATTTTGATAGTTTTTCCATATTCAAGAAATCGAATACATTCTATCTTTTCTGTGGCTTCAATAGGCCTCATCTTTAAATGTGTAAAATCCAGCAAGGCCTGTTTTCTAAAGGCGTAAATACCTTTGTGCTTGTAATATTTTGCACCAGCATCCTTGTCTCTTGGATATGGTATAGGGCTTCTTGAGAAATACATGGCAAAGTTTTCCTGATCTACAATCACCTTCACTGTATTGGGATTATTGATCTCATCCCAATCTGTTATTTGCACCATCAAGGATGCCAGATCAATTTTTTTCTCGTCATCATTTTTAAAAACACTTAATACCTTTTCAAGACTCTTGCGCTCAGTAAACGGTTCGTCTCCTTGAACATTGACAACGATGTCACAGTCAACAGCTTCAACGGCTTCGGCAATACGATCACTACCCGATTCATGCTCCTTTATAC
>CAYZKX010000089.1:0-8791 GCA_964479055.1 uncultured Flavobacteriaceae bacterium | reverse complement strand
TAATCTAGATCAATTAGCATATATACTTCTTTTTTTCGAATGCTAAGTGTGTGTCCTTTGGCATTTGTATTCATATCAAGGAATGACAAAAATTCATCGTTTTCAGCTACTTTATAACACGGAATCTCACCACATATGATCTTTGAGAAGATTGAAGCCATTACGCTCTAGTAATTTCAAGTATATCAAACTTCATTGTCCCATTAGGCACTTCTATCTCAGCAACATCACCTACCGACTTACCCAATAGTCCTTTACCTATTGGTGAACTTACTGAAATCTTCCCTGTAGCCAGGTCGGCTTCACTTTCAGCTACCAGAGTATAGGTCATTTCCATACCATTGGTTTGGTTCTTTATCTTAACTGTAGACAAAACTAGAACTTTTGATGTATCCAATTGTGTTTCATCAATTAAACGCGCATTAGCTAAAGTTTCTTCAAGCTTAGCAATTTTCATCTCTAACATACCTTGTGCTTCTTTTGCAGCATCATATTCGGCATTCTCACTCAAATCACCTTTATCACGTGCTTCAGCTATTGCCTGAGATGCATTTGGTCGCTCGACATCCTTGAGATGGTTGAGTTCCTCACGTAATTTTTTTAAGCCCTCGGCGGTGTAATAAGATACATTGCTCATAAGTACATAGTTTTATCTCCAAAAGGACAAACTTTGCTGCATTTATATATGCGTTGAGTTCATCTAATAAAAAAATCCCGTTAACACGAGATTGTAAAGCAAATATACGAAATATTTAACAATTAACGTTTTTATCGTAGTTTTGCGACGTACAAATTGACCTCATGAAAAAACACTTTTTATATCTTTATTTGCCACTACTTTTTCTATCGTGCAGTGGAAGTGATGACAATAATGACTCTTGTAATTTTTTGTTGAATGTAGCTGTTAGCACCTCTGTAAACATGAACCTCTTCCCTTATACACAATTAGAGTTTCCCAGCAACTCAGCCTATGTGCCAAATGTGGGCAATGGTGGTATAATAATAACCAATACAGGTGCTGGTTTTCGTGCCTGGGATGCAGCCGATCCCAATCATCAGCAAAGCAGTTGTTCAATTCTCAATATTGTTGGCGGTGTAGAAGGTGTTTGCAATTGTACCGAAGCCAATACCTATAGTCTATTTTCAGGACAACCATTGAACAATCCAAACTTGCAATGTGGTCTAAAGACCTACATTGTAGAACAGAATGGCAATACCCTCAATATCTTTAATTAGTTATTATTCAATGGTAAACCCAACTTTGCAGCTACTTGCTTAGTTATATCACCAGTACCGTCAGAGTAAATGATTAACTGCGTTTTGGTATCCAGTATCATTTGGTACCCATTTTCCTGAGCAACAGATTGAATTGCAGTATTCGCCTTAGCAAAAATAGGTTCGTAGAGTTCAACGGTTCTTTTTTGGTAAAGATCAGCCTGACTTTGTTCGAAGGCAACAATTTCGTCTTCTTCTTTCTTCAGTGCAGCTTCTAATTCTCCTTTTTGAATTGGAGTCAGCATTTCACTAGCAACACGTTGTTGGGCCGCTTGAAAATTGGTTTGGTAGACCTTTATTTTTTCTTGGATCTCACCGTCCAGTTTCTTTTTATAGTCCTCAAGAGTTTTCTGAGCTTGTTGCGATTCAGGCATTGCTGCTATAATGGCATCCGAATTCACATATCCTGTTTTTTGGGCATAACTTGGTGCTACGGCAATCAATACAAAAGCAGCAACAATAAGCGATCTAATTATAAGTTTCATGTAATGCGTTTTTTGAATATTTATTAGGTTTTGCAAAAATACAATTTCAAATCTTAATTAAAATCTAAATGTTGCACCAATTAAAAAGTTTATTGTGGCTTGAGGATAATATCCAGCCCCTTCTATAGTGGTAATTGTCCCAGGGTTGGAAAAATCATCATCATAGGTAAAGTAATACCCATTTGAAACGTATTCTTCATTAAAAATGTTATTCACCAATCCACTTAAGGTAATAGATTTAAAAATACTATTCAATTTGATCTCATAGTTGATATTCAAGTCATTTACGAAGTAGCTCTCAAGTTTAGAGACTTCAGAATCCGTATTCCCCATATACTGTTCGCCAACATATTTGCTTAAAAAAGAAATTTGCAAGTTAGACATTGGTTGATATACTATGGCATTAGCAGCAACCACTTCTGGAGAAAATGAAATATTTGTCTTCCCAAGATTGACTAATTCGCCATCAATAGATGCTATACTTTCTTTATTCTTGTTAGAACTCAAAGTAATATTAGGTTGGATCACAAGTTGTTTTAAGACTTGAAAAGCGGCATCAATTTCTAGTCCTAATCTATAGCTTTCACCACTATTTGTACGTATAGGATTGCCTACATCATCTATTGTTCCACTCAAAACCAGTTGTTCATTATACAACATGTAATAGGCATTTGCACTTACTCTAAACTTTGAATTGGTATGTCGCCAACCTAATTCAAAATCGTTTAATTGCTCGGGCTTGATTTCTGGATTACTCTCAAAATCTGTCCTGTTAGGCTCACGATTAGCACGTGCATAAGAAAAGTAGAAATTATTCTTACTATCCAAATTGAATGAAACGCCGGCTTTTGGATTAAAGAAATTATAATCTTCATCAACCAATAGTTCAATTCTATCAGAAGTTAGACCTGAAGTAGAATAATTGACAAAGCGCATTTGCAAATCGGCATAAATACTCCAATTCGGATTTAATTGGTAGCTCCCTTTAGCAAATACACTGATGTCACTTTTTTTACCATTGCCATCATAATAACGGTCTCTTATTTCACTGTTACTAGCATATTCTGCCCAAATCACCTCGCCAAAATGATCGCCATCATAAGTGCTAAGTGAGGTCCCAAAAATAAGGTCAATTGCATTCTGCTTGTAATTGGCTGAGGCGTTTAGAACATAAAAGTCATTGTCTAACCATCGGCGTCTAATAAGGTCAGTCGTAGAAATAACTTCTCCGCCAATCTCAATGGGCTCAAAGTCGTAAAACGAAAAATCTTCATCTTCTTTATACTGCTCAAAAAAACCTCTTCCATAAGTATAGTTCAATCCTAGATTTGTGGACCAATAATTATTTATTCTTTGATTCCAATGCAATTGATAATGATCTTGTTTATAATTGTCAACTTCATTGTCATAGAATTGCATATTGCCTTCATCATCAAAATACAGTCCTGCAGGATTGAATGTTCTATCTGTTTCTAAGGTTTCAGCATCAATCCCAAACCAGGATTGATAAGTGATTTCATGGCCACCAAAAATAATGGCCTTGATTAAAGTATTGTCGTTAACATAGGCGCCTTGAACAAAGTATGATTTTAGATCAGAGGATGCTCTATCAATGTAGCCATCCGATTTTATTTGAGATAATCTACCTGCAATTTCAAAATGATCATTCAATTTACCTGTAGTAAATTTCAAGGTGTGCTTTCGCGTATTGAAGCTACCAAAACTATTGGCAATCTCTGCACCTGCCTTTTGAGAAACGGCATCGGTTAATATATTTATGCTTGCTCCAAATGCTCCTGAACCATTGGTCGATGTCCCAACGCCACGCTGCAACTGTAAACTCTCAACCGATGAAGCAAAATCACC
This sequence comes from uncultured Flavobacteriaceae bacterium, assembly GCA_964479055.1. Classification (GTDB taxonomy): domain Bacteria; phylum Bacteroidota; class Bacteroidia; order Flavobacteriales; family Flavobacteriaceae; genus CAYZKX01. The sequence goes on along the minus strand of CAYZKX010000089.1, from coordinate 5,165 downwards.
AAGATTAACCCAAAAGGTTCCTAATGATTCGGCATCGTTATATGGAATTCCATTTATAGTGATGTTTGTTGATTGTGGACTAACACCTCTCACGCGAATTCCAGTATATCCTACTCCTGCACCAGCATCACTGGTTGTGACCACCGATGGTAAATAGTTCAAAAGAAAGGGCATATCCTGACCCAAATTACGTTTCTGTAATTCTTCTTTCTTCACATCAGAATGTGTAATGGGTGAAGTTGCATTTACACGAACCGCTTTAACCAGCACTTCGTCCAATACTTCAGTTTTTGTTGAATCCTGTTCTTTTTCCTGAGCAACAAGCGTTACTGTCAATAGTGTAAATAGACTAAATACAACTACTTTTTTCATAATACGTTAGTTAGTGAATAAAAAGAGGTGATTATTCTATTATTTTTGATTACTATCTTGAATGAGATGCTTAAACATGTTAAGCATGCCAATTCAAATCAATTTTCCTAAACAGCATTATCTGTTCCAGGTTCAATGGGTATGATCTCAGCCTGCCGATAAAATCGGGAATGGGCACCCCTTTTGAGAACAGGGCAAATGTAGTTAAGAAATCTGAATTTTAATCAATAGTTGGAGGTTTTCTATTTGCTTTCTTGGCTGCCGTTTTACGTTTGACCTCTAAACGTTTTTGCTTTGCTGATTTGGGGACCTTAGTTGGCTTACGTTCTTTTCTTTTTTCGAGTCCTTTATTAATGATTTCTAAAAACCGTTTAATAATCAAGGATTTGTTTTTATGTTGACTTCTGCTCTCATCGCATTGCAAAATTAAAATATGGTGTTTTGTCAATCTGCTTTTTAGTACTTGCAAGAGTTGTTCCTTTTCTTCTGGACTAAAGGCTTCTGAATTATCAACATCAAACTGCAATTCAATTTTTGAGGCCACCTTATTGACATGTTGACCACCACTGCCTGAACTTCTGATAGCCTTAAATGTCAATTCCGTGAGTAGTAGATCCGAATTCAAAATCAGGAGTTTTGGTGTTGAGGTTTTAAAAGGTCGTTCACCGTTTTAACCGGATTGAAAGTGGATAGTGGCACTTCTATAAAAACGGTATTCCAAAAGGCCATACCACCATTCCAAAGGCCTGGAAGTTCTAGGGCTTTAAGGTGTTGTCCCGAATGTGTTTTTGAACTAATGAAAACGGCTTTAGTATCTACAAATTCATTTAAATCAAACTTGTTGCCTTTGTAATCTTTGACGCCGCATACCAGATCGACGGGATTAAAATGTGTAGCATTACTAAAAATGGCCTCTTGAACGTCATCACTTTTATTGACTTGTGCAGATTCTATAATTTGTAATGAAATGCGATTGTTCTCATCCCTAATCCAGAAAGGACCACCACCAGGTTCACCTTCATTTTTAACCATGCCACAAACGCGAATTGGTCTGTTAAGTTTTTCTTTGAGAACCATTATTTTATCATAATCTGAAAGTGATTCAAAATTAGAATTCAAAGGTGAATTTAATTCGTGCTCAACAAAAGAAATTATGTCGTGAAGGTCTTCAACAATATTTGCATTAGATTCTATTTTTTCGAGATAATTAAAAGCCTTACCCTGCAATTCTAAAAGCTTCCCTGCCAGTAACTTCTTATTTTCGGAGGTTTCTTTGCTTTTCGATCTAATACTAACGTTATCTATATTCTTGATAAAAATGATATCGGCATCAATGTCATTTAGGTTTTTGATTAAAGCCCCATGCCCAGATGGTCTAAATAGTAGACTACCATCTTCTTTTCTAAATGGTGTATTATCTGGATTTACGGCAATAGTATCGGTGCTTGGCATTTGATTGGAAAACGAAACCTCAAATTGCATGGATAGTTGTTTTTCAATGGCGTTTTTTTTACCGATCAATATTTCTTCAAATTTTACTTGATGCTCTTTACCCACAGTAAAATGCAATGTGGCATGTCCATTCACTGAAGCATAATCAGAAGCTTCATTTAAGTGCTCTTCGAATGCTGTTACTACCAAATTATTATACGTATGAAATGGTAAAAGTCCTTTAGGATAACTCGCCAAATTCAGTTTGTCTAAATCCAGAAGAGTAGTAACAATCGCCAATTGTTGATGTTCTTGTTCCAAGTGCTTGTAGTCTTCATAATACAATGGTAGATTCTTCATTAAAATATTATAGAACGGAAAGCACTTAATGTGCTCAAAAAACCTGTCAATTAAAGCATTGGTTTTTGCCGGTTCTTCTAAATACTCAAAAAGAAACTTAAACATTCGCGTTGCAGCACCTGATGCTGGGACAAATTTTGTTATGCTCAAACTGTCTTTATGATCGTTGTAGTAATGAATTAGCTTACGTTTATTTTCACCATCAAGTCGCAGAATTCCATTATTGACAGTAGCAGCAGAAGTCAATTCAACAAATGGAGTACCTTTTTTAAACTTTTGAATCTGATCTTCAAGGTCGGTAATTGAGATGCCTTTGTCTTCAATTTGATTAAGGTCTTGAGCACTAAAATTCATCATTCAATTTTAATAATTGATCTATATGGTGTATCGCAGTTTTTAACCGTTCATGTTTATTCCCTTTTAATAGAACATAGGGTTTATTGTATGTGATTAACGCAGTTTCAAAAGCATTAAACATATATTCACGCTCTCTAGGTTTGTCACGCAAGTCATCTTCTTCCCAAGGCACATCAATATATGTTAAAAAGTAAATGTCATAGGAATTTTCAACGGCGTATTTATGCAAAACAGGATCACATGTGCCTGCGTAATAAGCTTCAGAATATACTTTGGTTTCCAAAAGGTCGGTGTCGCAAATTAATACAGAATCTGTCTTCTGCGCAAGTTCATTCTCCAATTTCATTTGACCCAAAGCAATAGGAAGTAAGTCATGAGGCTCGCAAGTTTTGCGTTGGTCGTTCCATTTTTTTTGTAAATATTCGCGCGCATATTCAGGTACCCAAACAGAATTATAGTGTCGGGCTAACTGTCTGGATAAAGTTGTTTTACCAGTAGATTCTGGGCCATACAAAACTACTTTTATGCAGTTTGCAGGTTGTTGTTTAAGGTTTTCCTCCATTCAATATATCCTTGAATTGCTAAAATAGTAAAGACCACATATTGCAATGATAACATGCCTAATCCTCTATATGCATAAAGTGGTACAGTAATGACATCTGCAATAATCCACAATGTCCAATTTTCTAGTTTTTTATTGGCCATATACCACATTGCTGTAAAGAAAATTCCAGAAGTCATAATATCAATATAATTCGCTAATTGTAGATCATAATCATATAACTGATATACTGAATACGTTATGATCATAGTGACTACAAAAAACAAGAGACCAACCCATTTTTCTTTGGTGTTTGTTCTAGAAATGGGAACCACATAGGTATTGTTTTTTTTACGAGACCAGTTCCACCATCCATAAATACTCATTATGGAATAGTAGAAATTCATCATCATATCACCAAAAAATTCACTGACATAAAGTAAATAAACAGTGATCACTGTACATATGATGCCTGTTGGATATACTAAGATATTAGCTTTTTTAGCATACCAAACACTCATAATCCCAAAAACAAAGGCAATAGCTTCTAACAGAATTAAATGCGTTGGGGTTTCTCGATATGCATCAATAAAAAAATCTATGATCTGTTCCATTAGATATAGGCTCTTTTTAAGGCATCAAAGAATGTATTATCATTTTCAAAGGCCGTTCCAATGACCACAAGATCTGCTCCAGCTTCATAAGCTAAATCCAATTGTTCGGGATTCTTAATCCCCCCACCAACTATAAGTGGTATAGTGATATCCTGTTTTACTCGTCTAATTATTTCTGCTGAAATAGGATGCATTGCCCCACTTCCGGCCTCTAGATAGATAAGTTTCATACCTAATAATTCACCGGCTTTCGCAGTATCTACAATGGCTTGAATATCATCACGAGATATGGGTTGTGTATTAGTTATACGCTGTACAGCTGTTTCCTTTCCATTCTCAATTAGGATATAACCTGTTGGTATTATTTCAATGGTCATGTGTCTCAATTGTGAAACCGATTTGACCTGTTTACCAATGAGATAGTCTGGATTTCTTCCAGAAATTAACGACAGGAACAATACTGCATCAGCTTCATGAGAAATTTGTGTGGTATCCCCAGGAAAAATGACTACTGGAAGAATGGTGTATTTTTTAATCTCGGTGATTACGTCATGAGACTTACCTTCCTCCACATAACTGCCACCAACAAAAATATGTGTTGCTCCAGAGGTGTTTATTTTTTTGACTGCTTCTGGCAATTGTTGCAACTCTATTTTATCTGGGTCTATCAATACTGCAAGGCATTTCTCTTGACTTGAAATAGAATTGATTATATATTGATAGATTGTCTTCATCTAAATCGTATAGGCGCAGGTAAATCCTTCAAATTCTAAAAAATTCGCACAATAATCTGCCTTGGTCTCGTCATAATCGATCCATGATTTTGTAGTAAGATCGTCCAACATAAATGGAATAACCAAAGCATGTTTTTTAAAACTCAATCCAGGTGTAGCAAATAACTTGTACAACGACTCTTTAATACACCAAATTACCGTTAACTTTCTAATGTAAAGATCATTTTCCTTTTTAAGGTATTGAAATTCATAGTCAATGAACTTTTGGGCAATCAATGTGATTTTACTTCGTTGTTTTTCAATATCAATGCCCACTGGATTCTTACTTACTATTATACCTGAAAAAATAAAAGAATGCGTGATCGATATAAAATTTCCATCCTTTAAGTGTGGTTTACCATTAGTATCATAATACAAATCTTTATCAGTATAACCCAATGACCTAAGCAAGTGTCTTATACTTAAGAAACCTCTTCTATGAATGTCACTTTTCATTTTTGAAACCCTCTGTAAGCTGTCACTATTTAAAGTTAAAGGTTTAAACAATTCATCATACGACTCCGTGATCTTCCAAATTTTAACTATAGTTTGTGAATTGGGAGTGAGTGTTTTATAGAGAGGCATTTAATTTTCTGAAAGTTAATAGTTATCTTTGCACACGCAAATATAGATATATACAAATATATAATTATGAATACAAAAACAGTTCCATTTGTACCTTATAACGTAAAGGACATGTCACTTGCGGCATGGGGA
>CAYZKX010000088.1:0-8803 GCA_964479055.1 uncultured Flavobacteriaceae bacterium | reverse complement strand
GAAGCAAGATGATGTAAACTTTTAAAGTCATGAGACACGGAAAAAAAGTAAACCACTTAGGTAGAAAAACTGCACATAGAAAAGCTATGTTAGCTAATATGAGTTGTTCATTAATCGAGCATAAGCGTATTAATACTACCTTGGCAAAGGCTAAAGCCTTAAAAGTATTTGTAGAGCCTTTAGTAACAAAGTCTAAAACAGACACTACGCACAATAGACGAATTGTATTTAGTAGATTACGTCAAAAAGAAGCCGTAGGTGAGTTGTTTAGAGATGTGGCGCAAAAAGTAGGTGACAGACCAGGAGGTTATACTCGTATTATTAGACTAGGAAACAGATTAGGTGATAATGCAGAGATGGCTATGATAGAATTAGTTGATTATAACGACACTTATAATGCTGGTCAGAAGAAGAAGAAAACTACTCGAAGAAGCAGAAGAGGAAAGTCGGCAGCAGTAGCTCCAGCAATTCAATCTCAGTCTTCAAACGAAGAAGAATAGAATTTAAGAATATTTTAACAGAAAAAAAAGGTAAACTCTGATGGGATTTTACCTTTTTTTTTGTGAATTCATTACTTTTGAAATCGAATTAAAATGACACAAATAAAAAACACTCGAATACTATGAAAAATTTGTTTATGGTTGCTGCAACCTTAATGAGCTGTTTAGCAGTTAATGCACAAATAAACGCAGATAAAAATGGCGCAGCTTCTAGCGATATGTTAATTAAGACTGCTAATCCTGGCGCCAATAGCCATGGTATGGCATTTTACCATACTAATCCACCACGTGAGGTAGATGGCACGCTTCATTTATTTGATACTTGGAATAACGATGCTATTATTCATACCAATGACAATCAAAGATTCTTAGTTAGAAATGTGAATTTGAACATTGAGCGTAATTCATTTGAGGCCAAAGTTCAAGGTGATTCGATTTTTGCGTTTAACTTTAACAATGTAAAAAAGACCGTTATAAATGGTAAGGTCTATAAAAATTACTTCTGGGAAGATGACAATCGTGTATACGAAGTGATTCACGATGATGGTACTACTCAACTCCTAAAAGGATTTAAAGTAAATTTTGTTGAAGGATCAGCTAATCCAATGTTAAACCGTTCTTTTGATCGTTACGTGAAAAAGGAATACTATTTCATTAGAAAAGATGATAAGATCAAGAAGTTTAAACTATCGAAAAAGAATGTTTTAAAACTTGTTGATGGAGACAATGGTAAAGCCGATGAGATTGTTGACTATGCAAAAAATAATAAATTGTCTTTTAGTAGTGAGAACGACATCAAGAAAATATTAGAATACTCTGCCAAGAATTAATTGCAAGTAGGATAGATATCAGTCTCAAAACTGGCGCTGTGAATCAATATTAACCTTAATAAACTATAAGCTATGAAAAAATTATTTTTAATGATTGCAGTAGTTAGTGTTAGTTCATTAGTGGCGCAGACGAACAAAACAGATCCTAATGGCTCAAATATTTCGCAGAACCTTTACATTGCAGCAAATAGTAATAACAATTTTGGCGCTTCTACAGTATTCTTCAATCCTGAGAAAAAAGCGGAAGGATCTGTTAGACTATTCGAAAATTGGAACAATTCAGCAGTCATACATTCTAGTGACGGACAACGATTTTCATTGAATAATATTAATTTGAATTTGGAGCGAAATACCTTTGAATCTCTAGTTGGACAAGATTCGTTGTTTACCTTTAATTTCAATAATATAAAAAAGATTGTTGTTAATGGTAAAGTGTTTAAAAGCTATTACAATGGTGGCGAAAATCGTGTGTTTCAGGAAGTTTATTCTAGCCCTGACTTTGATATCCTTAGAGGCTATAAGGTGACGCTTGTTAAAGGATCAGCAAATCCAATGCTGAATAGATCAACAGATAAGTATGTGCAAAAAGAGTTTTACTATCTGAGACAAAATGATATGATTACTGATTTCAAATTGAAGAAGAAAAATGTGGCAAATCTAATTGGTGGTGATCAAGATGCAGCAAAGAATATGATAGACCGTATTAAGAAAATGTAATAGTGAATTTACAAACGTATTTAATCAACATATAAATTAAAAGGAGTTAATAAATAACTCCTTTTTTTATGCATAATTAATAACTAACAATTATTTTTGCAAAACCCTTTTTAACAATGAAATATCAAACACGAAAAAAAGCACTAATTCTCTTAGCAGATGGTACCATTTTTTATGGTAAAGCAGTTGGTGTTGAAGGCTCCGCATTTGGTGAAGTATGTTTTAATACTGGTATGACTGGTTATCAAGAGATTTTTACTGATCCATCTTATTATGGCCAATTAATGGTGGCTACTAATGTACACATTGGAAACTATGGTGTCGAAAATAACGAGATGGAATCTGATGGCATTAAAATAGCCGGCTTGATCTGTCGAAACTTCAGTTATAATTACTCACGCGAACGCGCAGACGGCTCATTAGAGAACTTTTTTGAAGCTAATAATTTAATTGCTATATCTGATGTCGATACACGTGCACTAGTGAGCTATATTAGAGATAATGGAGCCATGAACGCCGTAATTTCTACAGAAGTGGATGACATTGCGAAACTTAAAGAACAATTGAATGCAACTCCTAATATGGAAGGTTTGGAATTGGCTTCTAAAGTGTCAACCAAAGAACCATATTGTATTGGTAATGAGAATGCATCATATCGCATAGCGGCATTAGATTTAGGGATCAAAAAAAATATCCTTAGAAATTTATCCAAAAGAGATGCATACATAAAGGTATTTCCATACAATGCCACTTTTGAAGAAATGGAAATGTTCAACCCTGATGGTTATTTTCTATCTAACGGTCCGGGAGACCCTGAACCGTTGACTGAAGCACAATCATTGGCCAAGGAAATATTGAAAAGGGACCTGCCATTATTTGGAATATGTCTTGGGCACCAGGTAATTGCATTGGCGAATGGCATTTCAACCTATAAAATGTATAATGGGCATAGAGGGATTAATCATCCAGTAAAAAACATGGTAACTGGCAAAGGTGAAATTACATCACAAAACCATGGATTTGCTATTAACCGTGAAGAGGCCGAAAGTCACCCAGAGGTTGATATAACACATGTGCACCTCAATGATCACACCGTTGCAGGGATTGCTTTGAAGAACAAAAATTGTTTCTCCGTACAGTATCATCCTGAAGCAAGTCCTGGTCCACATGATTCTACATACCTATTTGATCAATTCATTGAGAACATTAAATTAAATAAAACCATTCAGCATGAGCAACATAGCTAATATTCACGCACGTCAAATTTTCGATTCAAGAGGAAACCCAACGGTCGAAGTTGATGTTGTAACAGAAAACGGAACATTAGGAAGAGCAGCTGTACCTTCTGGTGCCTCAACAGGTGAGCATGAAGCCGTTGAATTACGAGATGGTGAATTAGCGTATTTAGGCAAAGGAGTGTCTAAAGCAGTAGAAAATGTAAATACCATAATTGCACCAGCTTTAAAAGGGCAGTCGGTTTTTTCTCAAAATGAATTAGATCAACATATGATTGATCTTGACGGAACACCAAATAAATCCAGTTTGGGTGCTAATGCTATATTGGGTGTCTCACTTGCTGTGGCTAAAGCTGCGGCCAAAGTGAAAGGGGAATCCCTTTTTCAATATTTGGGAGACGAAAGCTCAACCATATTACCGGTACCAATGATCAATATCATTAACGGTGGGTCGCATAGTGATGCTCCAATTGCCTTCCAAGAATTTATGGTTATGCCTATAAAGGCAAGTAATTTTACCGAGGCCATTAAGATGGGCAGTGAAATATTTCACCACTTGAAAAAAGTGCTTCACAACCGTAATTTAAGTACCGCTGTTGGTGACGAAGGAGGATTTGCTCCTGCTTTAGATGGTACCGAAGATGCCATTGAAACAATTAAAACAGCAGTTCAAAATGCGGGTTATGCATTTGGTAAAGAGGTGATGATAGCATTGGATTGTGCGTCGGCTGAATTCTACAAAGATGGACAATACCAATATTCAATATTTGAAGGAGATAAAGGTGTTACACGTTCAAGTAAAGAACAAGCTGACTATTTAGCTGAGCTTTGTGAAAAATATCCAATAATTTCAATTGAGGATGGTATGGATGAAAATGATTGGGAAGGCTGGAGATATTTAACCGAAAAAATAGGAGACCGTGTCCAATTGGTAGGTGATGACCTTTTTGTAACAAATGTGGAACGTTTGTCACATGGTATTAATAATAATATTGCCAACTCCATACTGATTAAGGTCAATCAAATTGGTACGCTTACCGAAACAATAAATGCAGTGAATATGGCTCACAAAGCAGGATATACTTGTGTCATGTCTCACCGCTCTGGAGAGACAGAGGACAACACAATTGCCGATCTTGCAGTGGCACTAAGTACCGGACAAATAAAAACAGGTTCAACTTCAAGAAGCGATAGAATGGCAAAATACAATCAATTACTTCGTATCGAAGAAGAATTAGGGACCAAAGCAACCTATCTTCAAGAAAAAGCCTTTAAGGTTCACTAAAGCATAAAACTTCATTTGTTAAAAAACGCCTAAATTTTTAGGCGTTTTTATGTTTTATTTAGCATTAACAATTGTGAGAATCGTATTTAAATTTGAACGAAAATTCGTAATTTAGCAACTCTCAAAAAAGTTAATCAAATTTTAGTTTTATGTCAGAAAAAGCGATTATAGAAGTCAATGGTGAACGTCATGAATTTCCTTTGATAAAAGGATCAGAGAACGAAATAGGAATTGATATTAAGGCATTGCGTGCAGCCACTTCTGGTGTTGTAACTATTGATCCTGGGTTTAAGAATACGGGTTCTTGTGAAAGCGAGATCACGTTCTTAAATGGTGAGCAAGGAATTTTGCGTTATCGTGGATATGCCATCGAAGATCTCGCTGAAAAAGCCGACTTTTTGGAGGTGGCTTTTCTTCTCATTTTTGGAGAACTTCCTACACAAGAACAACTGGATAAGTTCCATGCAGACATTAAAGCTAATTCAATAGTTGATGACGACATTAAAAAGATTCTTGATGCTTTTCCAAAGTCGGCCCATCCTATGGGTGTATTGTCTTCTTTAACCAGTGCTTTAACAGCTTTTAATCCATCGTCGGTCGATGTATCATCTGAAGAAGCCATGTACAATGCCATTGTAAGAATTATGGGGAAATTCCCAGTTCTTGTGGCTTGGACTATGCGGAAAAAGCAAGGGTTACCTTTAGACTATGGAGACAGTAGTTTAGGATATGTTGAAAATGTCTTAAAGATGATGTTTAAACAGCCAAATGAGGAGTATACTTTGAACCCTATAGTTGTAGATGCTTTAGACAAATTATTGATTTTGCATGCTGATCATGAACAAAATTGTTCGACCTCTACTGTTAGAATTGTGGGATCATCTCATGCAGGACTATTCGCGTCAATTTCTTCAGGAATATCTGCACTTTGGGGACCGTTACATGGCGGTGCCAATCAGGCCGTTCTTGAAATGCTTGAAGGTATTAAAGAAGACGATGGTGATACCAAAAAATACATGGCAAAAGCCAAAGATAAAAATGATCCTTTCCGTTTAATGGGATTTGGACATCGCGTATACAAAAACTTTGATCCGCGTGCGCGCATAATAAAGAAATCTGCTGATGAGGTTTTAGCTGATCTTGGTGTGGAAGATCCTATATTGGATATCGCCAAAGGATTGGAGCAAGAAGCCTTAATTGATGAATATTTTGTGCAGCGTAAATTATATCCAAATGTTGACTTCTACTCAGGGATTATTTACCGCGCTATGGGTATCCCAATAGAAATGTTCACTGTAATGTTCGCTTTAGGACGTTTACCAGGATGGATCGCACAATGGCGCGAAATGCGTTTGCGTAAAGAACCTATTGGTAGACCACGACAAATTTATACTGGCGAAAACTTCAGGGAATTTAAAACTATTGGTAGCCGTTAATTGATTGTATGCTTCAATTAAACGTTAAAAACGAGACCTCCCGTTTAAGAGCTGTTGTATTAGGTACAGCAGTAAGCAATGGCCCAACACCAAGACCTGAAGAATGTTATGACCCTAAAAGTAGACAACATGTTTTAGCAGGTACATATCCTATTGAAGCGGATATGGTTGTTGAAATGGAAGCGGTTGCTGCTGTTTTTAACAAGTATGATGTTACTGTTTTTAGACCAGATGTTATTAGAGATTGTAATCAAATTTTCTCAAGAGACATTGCTTTTGTTATCGACAATAAGATGATCAAAGCCAATATACTTCCTGATCGAGAAAATGAATTTCAAGCCATTGAATATGTTTGGCAGCAAATTGAAAAATCAAATCGTATCACACTGCCAGAAGAATGTCATGTAGAAGGTGGTGATGTCATGCCTTGGAATGATCACATATTTATAGGAACATATTCAGGTAGTGATTATCCAGACTATATAACCGCCAGAACCAATCGCTTGGCTGTTAACGCTATTCAAGACCTATTCCCCAATAAGATTGTTAAGGCCTTTGAATTGCGAAAATCAAACAGCGACCCTAAAGAAAATGCCTTACATCTGGACTGTTGTTTTCAACCCGTAGGGAAGGATATGGCTATAATTCATAAAAATGGTTTCCTGATTGAAAAGGAATATGAGTGGTTGGTTGATTTTTTTGGTAAGGATAAAGTGTTCGAAATTGACAAGGAAGAAATGTACAACATGAATAGTAATATTTTTTCAATAGCTGAAGATGTTGTAATATCTGAACGTCATTTTACTAGACTTAATCAATGGTTAAGATCAAAAGGTATAACTGTTGAAGAAGTCCCTTATGCCGAAATTGCAAAACAAGAAGGACTTCTTCGGTGTTCAACTATGCCATTAATAAGAGATTGAGTTACATAAACAGAGCTTGAAGGATATCCATTTGCAGGTTTTCCGCTTTTTGTCGAATTGGTGAATCCATCATTGTATTAAAATTGGTAGCAATAAAGACTATTGCATCTAATTCCGGCAAGTAAATTAATACGCATCCAGCTCCAATTCCACCACCTGAATGACCAATTCCATACGTCACATCCAGATCATAATAGGTCACTCCTAATCCATATTTCTTTTCACCATAGTCATTGGTTACCCAATTTTGCATGAGTTCCAAAGTCGCAGGTTTTAAAATCTTGCCTTCAACTAAGGCTTTCATAAAATTAACTGCATCTGTTGTTGTTGCCACCAAACCGTCATCACCTTTCATTGATGCAACATTGGCACGCTGTAGTTTAGAAATATTTGTTGGTATACCTTCCAACAAAACGTCCCAATAGGCATCCGCTAAATTTAGATCTTGAGTATAATTATTCTTTTCTAAATAAGTGGTGTTTTCAAGAGAAAGCTTAGCTAAAATATTGGTGTTTAAATATTTAACATGATCACCTGAAACCTGATCTGCGATTAAAGATAAAAGACCATAATTGGTATTGCGGTAAGCGTATTTGGTTCCAGGGTCATATTCTAATGGTTTATTTTTAATATATGCTACCATTTCAGTAACAGACAATACTGTTTGCGGTTCTTGTATGATACGTGAAACTAGTAATGGATCAGTAGTATATTCAGCTAAACCAGAAGTATGATTCAACAACATTTTTATAGTGATTTTCTCTGAACCTTCAATGTTGGTAAACCAATCGGTTTTAATATAACGATTAGCGGGATGGTCTAGATCTAACTTTCCTTCCTCATACAACTTCAAAATAATTACTGCCATATAGGTTTTGCTGACACTTTGAAGGTAGAATTTGTGATTGTTAGTGAGAGGTGTTTTCTGTTCGATATTAGAATATCCATCTGCATAAGACCAATAGCCTGTTTGAGGTGTATAAACAGTTAATGCCAATCCAGGAATACCTATTTTGGTATAATGATCAAATACGGTTTTAACAGCATTTTGCTTCTCAATGGGGAAATTGTTATTCTGTGCAATACTGTGCCATGCGAAAAGAAAGCAAAACGCCAATTTGTAAATACGAGTTATCATAATTTTAAGTTTGACACAAAATTGTGGTCATAAAGTGAAATCTAAAAGACTATTGAACCTTAATTTTTTGAAATGTATCAATTAATATGATGAAATGTAGTAATTACATTTCAATCGGAATGAGATGTCATGCTAAACCAACGTTTAAATTGAGGCGCTGTAATACGACTAACAATAATGTCATCCTCAATGTCACCCAAGTTCTTGGTATGAACAATAATTTTACCATTCACACCTTTTTTGTAATTATCTATATGGTCTCGATGAACAATGTACTTTCTGTTTAATTTGAAGAATAGTTCCTCAGGCAATTTCGACATTAGTTTATTTAATGGGCTATCAATAATATGACTTTTACTATTCTTTGTTTTTAGATAAGTTGTACCATCTTCTACAAAGAGTGCTGTTACTTGATCAAAGGGGATCATTTCCACTTTATTTCCTAACCTAACTTCAAAGCCCTGACTTCTTAGTTTTTTTTCATAGTCTCTTAAATAAGCTGTTTTACGCCATTGATTATGAAAATAAAGGGCAATATAAATACCATTGATTACTAAAATCCAAATAAAGAAGATAAACAAATTGTAGGTGTAAAATTTGGTCGGCAAGGGCTTGTCAGTTGCAATAGCATTAATAATTACGGTAGCTCCTATAATAAACCCTTGAGCAACTATATTAGTCATTATTATTTGATATAGAATGCGTTTGGAAATGGACTTCCAATACGGCATTTTTTTAT
>CAYZKX010000087.1:0-8899 GCA_964479055.1 uncultured Flavobacteriaceae bacterium | reverse complement strand
ATCCATTCTTACAGCTATACAAGATAAACTCTTTACTGTTGGTGCAATTTTAGCTACTGATCCCGAAAAAGCTGTTTTAAAAAGTGGAAAACAACGATTGAATATTCCGAAAATACTGGATGAGGACATTGCGCTTTTGGAGCAGGAAATAGACACCATGAATACACAACTTCCTCCAATGACCAATTTTGTTTTACCTGGTGGGCATCAAACGGTGTCATTCTGTCATATAGCACGTTGTGTTTGCCGTAGAGCCGAACGTTTGGCTTCTGCGTTAAATGAAATTGAACCTTTTCAAGAGAACACTTTAACTTATCTCAACCGCCTTTCTGACTATCTTTTTGTATTGGCACGAAAGTTGTCCAGTGATTTGCAAGCTGATGAAGTCAAGTGGATTCCTAAAAAGCTAGATTAATTATTCAGTATTATTAATAACGTTCTTATAAATAATGATGAAATAAACTGCAATTAATCGTTTATAACAGGAGACAGCTGTAAATGTAGGATTGCATGTATTCAATTGAAAAACAATAGCATACACCCATGAATCTAATTGATGTTTTTAAAGTAATCTTAAGCTAATAATTAAATAATTTAATTTTTACTTGTAGTATTCAGCTAAAAAATTATTTTTGCAAAAAATTAAACTGCTTACAAATGTATTGGACTTTAGAATTAGCATCGTATTTAAGTGATGCACCATGGCCTGCTACAAAAGATGAGTTAATAGATTATTCAATCAGAACTGGAGCACCTCTGGAAGTTGTTGAAAATCTACAATCAATTGAGGATGAAGGTGACTCTTATGAGTCCATTCAGGAAATTTGGCCAGACTATCCTACCGATGAAGATTATCTATGGAACGAGGATGAGTATTAACCTATTTCGAAACAACATCAAAAAAATAAAATTAAGTCTCTTTTGAGACTTTTTTTATTGAATTTCATCAGCAAACAAAGCAACAAATGGTATCTTTGACAACCTGTTGTTAGAGAGAAAAAAATATTTAAATGAGTTTATTAAATTCAGTACTTAAAGTATTTGTAGGAGACAAATCAAAACAAGATGTAAAGGCCACGATGCCTTTAGTCGAAAAGATAAAATCGTTCGAATCTGCAATTGAAGCCCTTTCACATGATGAACTGAGGGCCAAGAGTGACGAATTCAGGCAAAAAATAGAAGAAGGGCGTAAGCCGTTAGAAGATAAAATTATCAGTCTTCAAGAAGAAGCCGATAGTATTACCGACATAGATCGTAAAGAGGATATTTATCAAGAGATCGATAAATTAAAAGACGACTCGTACGAAGCCACTCAAATAGTATTAAATGATATATTACCAGAAGCATTTGCTGTAGTTAAAGAAACGGCAAAGCGATTTGTTAATAACACAACCATAACTGTTGATGCTAGTACCTTTGACAGGGAACTTTCAGGTATAAAGAGTTATGTTAATCTAGATGGTGATAAAGCGGTTTGGTCCAACTCTTGGGACGCGGCTGGAAAAGAGGTCACTTGGGATATGATCCATTATGATGTCCAGCTAATAGGTGGTATTGCATTGCACCAAGGTAAAATTGCCGAAATGCAAACTGGTGAAGGTAAAACCGTTGTGGCTACCTTACCAGTATACCTAAACGCATTGACAGGTCGTGGCGTACATTTGGTTACTGTAAATGATTATCTAGCTAAACGAGATAGTGCGTGGATGGCTCCTATTTTTGAGTTTCATGGGTTAAGTGTAGATTGTATTGATCATCACAGACCAAATTCAGCCGAGCGCAAAAAAGCATATAATGCCGATATTACCTATGGCACCAATAATGAATTTGGCTTTGACTACTTGCGTGATAATATGGCGCACTCACCTGATGATCTTGTACAACGTCCGCATCACTTTGCCATCGTGGATGAGGTGGACTCGGTTTTAGTTGATGATGCACGTACACCTTTGATCATCTCAGGTCCTATACCAAAAGGTGACCAGCATGAATTCAATGAATTGAAACCAAAAGTTCAGGATATAGTAAATGTTCAACGTCAATATTTAACTGGTGTATTAGCTGAAGCCAAAAAATTAATAGCCGAAGGTGATACTAAAGAAGGAGGTTTCCAATTGCTACGTGCGTATCGCGGTATTCCAAAAAATAAAGCCTTGATCAAGTATTTGAGTGAAGAAGGCGTTAAACAATTGCTTCAAAAAACAGAGAATTTTTACATGCAGGACAACAATCGGGAAATGCCTAAGGTAGATGCAGAGTTGTACTATGTAATAGATGAAAAGAATAATCAAATAGAATTGTCTGATAAAGGTGTGGATTATCTATCAGGTAAAGACGATCCTAACTTCTTTGTAATGCCTGAAATGGGTACTGAAGTTGCAAAGATTGAAGCCAAGGGGCTTACACCTGAGAAGGAAGCTGAGGAAAAAGAAGAATTATTCAGAGATTTTGGCGTCAAGTCAGAGCGTATCCATACCCTTAATCAGTTACTTAAGGCCTATGCCCTATTTGAAAAAGACGTTCAGTATGTGGTAATAGACAATAAGGTTATGATCGTTGATGAACAAACTGGCCGTATTATGGATGGCCGTCGTTATAGTGACGGACTGCATCAAGCGATCGAAGCTAAAGAAAATGTAAAGATCGAAGATGCCACTCAAACTTTTGCCACCATTACTTTACAGAACTATTTTAGGATGTATCGTAAACTGGCTGGTATGACAGGTACTGCTGTTACTGAAGCCGGGGAATTCTGGGAAATTTACAAATTGGATGTGGTTGAAATACCTACCAATAAACCAATCGCACGTGATGATCGTGATGACCTTGTATATAAAACCAAACGCGAAAAATACAATGCCGTTATTGATGAAGTAACTCAATTATCTCAAGCTGGCCGTCCAGTTTTAATTGGAACCACTTCGGTTGAGATCAGTGAGTTGCTTGGACGAATGCTCTCTATTCGTAAAATCCCTCACAATATTCTCAACGCCAAATTACATAAAAAAGAGGCCGATATTGTTGCCGAAGCTGGACAACCAGGACAAGTGACTATAGCAACCAATATGGCTGGACGTGGAACAGACATTAAGTTAAGTGATGCTGTTAAGGACGCTGGAGGATTAGCCATTGTTGGTACTGAGCGCCATGACTCTCGACGTGTAGACCGCCAGCTAAGAGGTCGTGCGGGACGACAAGGAGATCCAGGAAGTTCTCAATTTTACGTATCCTTAGAAGATAATTTAATGCGTCTATTTGGTAGTGAACGTATTGCCAAAATGATGGATAGAATGGGATTGAAAGAAGGTGAAGTGATCCAACATTCAATGATCTCAAAATCTATAGAACGCGCTCAGAAAAAAGTAGAAGAAAATAACTTCGGCGTGCGCAAGCGCTTGTTAGAATATGATGATGTGATGAATGCTCAGCGAGAGGTTGTATACAAACGTCGCTATCATGCCCTTTTTGGCGAACGCCTTAAAGTAGATCTTGCCAATATGATATTTGACACTTCGGAGATCATTGCCGAAACCAATAAAAATGCCAACGACTTTAAGAATTTTGAATTCGAGCTGATTCGTTATTTTTCAATGAGTTCACCTATAACACAGGATGAATTTGCAAGTCTTACTACACAAGAAATTGCCTCTAAGGTATACAGAACAGCCTTGGAGCATTATCAAGATAAAATGGAACGTGCAGCTGAATTGGCGTTTCCAGTGATCAAGAATGTTTATGAAAATCAAGGCGATCGCTTTAAACGTATTGTAGTTCCATTTACCGATGGTCTTAAAACACTTCAGGTGGTTACCGATTTGCAAAAATCATTTGAAACCAACGGTAAACAGTTGATCAATGATTTTGAGAAGAATATATCGCTTGCCATCATTGACGATTCATGGAAGACGCATTTACGTAAAATGGACGAGTTGAAGCAGTCTGTGCAATTGGCTGTGCATGAGCAGAAAGATCCACTTCTTATTTACAAGTTTGAATCGTTTGAATTGTTTAAATCAATGATCGATCAAGTGAATAAGGATGTTATTTCATTCCTATTTAAGGGAGAGATTCCTCAAGAGACTGCTAGTACCATTCAGGAAGCAAGAGCACGAAAACGAGAAAACGTGCAAACCACAAAAGAAGAGATTCCTAATATAGATGAGCGAGCTGCTCAAAGTAGAGCTGCTGGTGCCAATACACAACGTCAGCAACAAGTAGTAGAGACAATCGTTAGAGATCGGCCTAAAATTGGACGTAATGATCGTGTCACGATTAAAAATATTATGAGTGGCGAGAATAAGATTGTGAAGTATAAGCAGGCCGAACCTTTAATCGCAAAAGGTGAATGGGTTTTGGTTGAAGACCAATAACTATTGCATTACAACATTGCTATATTTAGCATTGATCACAATAGTCTTATTACTATCTAAATTCCCAGTTGAAAAAGAAGATACGTTAGCTTCCTTTTTTTGTGGATGTTGAAAACGCGTTCGATTGCCCTTGTATTGAAAATTGTAATCGGTTTTTGGTAAACTTATCAAAGCATCACTGTTATCCAAAACTATATTCAGATTTCTAAAGGATCCAGCAATATTCTTAATGACTAAATCACCAAAACTTCCATCGATAATTGCATTTTGTTTTAGATTGTTGATATCAATATTTGACGAATTCGAGGTCAATACTAATTTATCTACTTGATCTAAAAGGGCTTCAGTTACATAATTTAGCTTAAGATCACCTTGCAACCAATCGTTCACATTAACCTTAGTATAAGAGGCATTGATGGAAGTATCACTTCCATCAATACCATTAGCAGCTAATTTTGAATGACTTAAATCGGCTTTTAAATTATAAATGACTGAGCTAAATTTAAGTTCACCATGTTTTACGTCAACTTTTAGCTTCGCATCTTTAGGCATTTTTATTTTAAGGGTACGCTTTACTTTGCTGTCGCTATGACTACTCCAATTACCGTAAATACGTTCTCTTTTTTCTTCACGTTCTCTAATGCGCTCTTCCATTTCTTCGGCACGCTCTTCCATACGTTGGGCACGTTCTTCAATGCGTTGCTCGTATTCTTCACCAAATTGTTCTCCAAATTTCTCACCCCATTCTTCCATTTCTTTTACCCATTTTTCGTCGAACTGCTTGCTGTATTCTTCGCCCCATTTTTCCATATCCTTACCAAACTTCTCACCAAATTCTTCACCAAACTTCTCTCCCCATTTCTCCATGTCTACGGAATAGGCATCCCAATCGATCTTAGCAAACTCACGAGCCCAATCTTTCATCTTTTCTTTGTATTCCTTCCCATACTCGTCTTCATATTTTTGGCTCCATTTTTCCAAATAACTTTCCCCTTCTTTCTTATACTTTTCTACATCAAAATTCACATTGTGAACACCTCGAGGAAGTTCTGGCATATCCGGTAATTCTGGCATATCAGGAAAGTCAAAATTCATTTCTGGCATCTCTGGCATCTCTGGCATTTCAGGCATCTCTGGCATCTCTGGCATCTCTGGCATTTCAAAATTAAAGTCTCTCAATACATTCATGGCATCCTCGATGGCGTAATTAAAATCAAAGTCAAAGTTATAGTCGCCTCCAAATCCACCGTATGAAGAAATTTCTACAAGGTCTCCTGACCCTTCAACATTCAAATCCCAGTCGTCTAAGGCGTCTTGAAGATTTTCAGTACTCAGCTCACTACTTTCTATTATACCTTCAACTTGTACTTGGTTTTTATCCCAGGTATCGATTTCAATGTTCGTAAATCTAGAATTTAGCTTTATGGTAGCATCACTAGATACATTAACCGTTTTAGTGGTTTTTTGCAACTTTTGCTGTGCATTGATTTGCAACACACTGCAAAGCGCAATAAACGTTATTATAAATTTTATGGATTTCATCTTTATTTAGTTTTAATTATAAGGTTTGTGGTTCGTTTAAATTTTCAGTTTTCAATTCATTTAATTTTTCCTTTAAACGATGTAATAAATTAAGACGAAGTTTAAGATTATCTATTAAGGCATTAACGGTATTTTCATTTGGCCCTGACTCAACCAGCTCTTTAGATAAGACATCATACTCTTTTGTGAGCTCTCCCAAACGATTGATATAACTATCAAACAATTCTTTGGTTTCAGGTGTATATTCAATCTTAGCGAGTTCGGCATTTATACTAGCCAAGTAATAGTCTTCAACCTTTTTAAGTTCAGGTGAAACCTTCTCAATTCCATCTGAAGATTCCACGACCTCAACAGGGTCAGTCTTCTTGGTTCCAAACTGTTGTATGGCAACATAACCAATTCCTAATAGTACCACCACACTGGCAGCAATTTTTAAGAAATAGAACATATTGTTACCTTCCTTAGGTTGTTCAGGTAATTGTTCATCCAATTTCGATAAAAATCGTGCTTGATGTCCATCAGGCATTTTTTGATTGCTCACTTTAGACTCTTCTTTCAATAGTTTTCTAAGATCTTGTGCCATTTTGATATAACATTAATGTGTCCTTTAATTTTGTTTTACCTCTTGATAATTGCGTACGAGATGCGACTTCAGTAATATTCAATATTTGAGCTATTTCCTGATGGTCATAACCTTCAATTAAATACAACACTAATACATACTTGTACTTATCAGGTAAGGTATTGATTGCTTCTTTTACTTCTTCAATAGTAATTGCATCGTCTACCAACCATTCGTCTTCATAATTGTTATCTACTACCTTTAAGTGCACTTCATCCAATTCAGTTAACTGCTGTTTTTTGGATTTCAGGGTGTCAATACATTTATTAATGACGATTCGTTTTAACCAAGCACCAAATGTGACCTCGCCTTTAAACTGGTTCAGTTTTAAAAAGGCTTTGATAAACGCTTCTTGAACAATATCTTCAGCTTCCATAGTATCTTTTACAAATCGCATTGCCACTACAAACATGCCATCGCAATACTTATTGTAAAGCTCCAATTGGGCTTTTCTATCGTTACGTTTACAAGCTTCTATTACTTCAGATGCAAACAAATTCACTTTTGGTTTTGGTTAGATATCGATTTAAAGACGACACAAAAATTAGGATGTTGCAAAAAGGTAGATTTTTTTTAATTGGAATTAAAACAAAGTTAGATATTTTAACGTTTTGTTATAAGTCAACTACCTTATACCTTATCTTTGCAACCATTATAATTGAACTTAGATATGTTCCTGAAACGACTTATAATTTTATTGGTTTTTATTGTAGCTGGTATATGTGCATACCTCTATTTTTATACTGAAGTATTTAACAAACCACTTAGTCCAAAAGATACTGTAGAATTCAAATTAAACGATCTAGAACTGGAAATATTCTATAACCGTCCTTCTAAGCGAGAGCGATTAATTTTTGGTGGATTGGTACCTTATGATAAAGTGTGGCGCACCGGAGCTAATGAAGCTACAACATTTGAGACCAATAAAGACCTAAAAATTTCTAACAAATTATTAAAGGCGGGTAAATATACCTTATGGACCATTCCAAATGATTCGGTTTGGCAGGTCATCTTTAACCATAAACAATATCCCTGGGGCGTGGACGAGACCATGCAACCTATGAGAGAGAAAGAATTTGATGCCTTAAATATTGCTGTTAAGACGAAAACGCTTGAAAATAGTGTAGAACAATTTACAATTGCTTTTGATAATTCTACAGATAACTTATCTTTAACAATGGCTTGGGACAAAACTATAATTGTTGTACCGCTAAAGTAAATTGACCAAAAAAAAGAAACATAATTCTACGCTTGAGGAAAAAGATGGCATTCCCAACCCTGATGTCATGGATCAAAATGTGATTTCAAAAGTAAAAAGTAAACGCAAACTACAACCTACAAGTGATGCCCTTATCGAAGGCATTCTGTCTGGAGACATTACAGCTTTAAGCAGAGCCATTACTTTGGTAGAAAGTTCAAATCCCAAGCATTTAGAAAATGCAAACACCATTATAAAGTCGTGCCTGCCACATGCCAATAAATCTATCCGAATAGGAATTACCGGAGTTCCGGGTGTTGGCAAAAGTACCTTTATCGAGGCCTTTGGTAAACACTTAACAGCATCTGGAAAAAAAGTCGCCGTATTAGCAGTAGATCCAAGTAGTTCTTTGAGCAAAGGCAGTATACTTGGCGATAAGACACGAATGGAAGATTTGGTAAAAGATAAAAATGCCTATATAAGACCTTCAGCATCAGGCGACAATCTAGGAGGTGTAGCCCGTAAAACCCGAGAAACTATTATTCTATGCGAGGCTGCTGGGTTTGATACTATTATTATTGAAACGGTAGGCGTTGGTCAAAGCGAAACTGTAGTGCATAGTATGGTAGATTTCTTTTTGCTATTAAAAATTGCTGGTGCAGGTGATGAATTACAAGGTATTAAACGTGGCATTATTGAAATGGCCGACAGCATCGTTATTAACAAAGCTGATGGTGACAATATGAAACCGGCCAAACTAGCCAAGGTGGAATTTAATAGAGCATTACATTTTTATCCCGAAAAAGCTTCAAAATGGCAACCAAAAGTACTATTGTGTAGTGCAATTAGACAAATGGGCATAGACGAGGTTTGGGAGCTAATTTCAGCATATAAAGACCTTACTGTTAGCAATGGATATTTTTCAGCAAACAGAAATGAACAGAATAAATATTGGTTAATGCAAACTATAGAAGAACAGTTAAAATCTGACTTTTACTCCAATTCTAAAATAAAAAAAGAGCTAGCAAAGCAGTTGCAACTCATTGAAGCACACAAAACCACTCCTTTTGCCGCTGCTGAATATTTATTGCGTTTATAGAATATTATCCTTGTACCAATTTACCTGATGTTCTACACTTTCTAATAATGTAGTTTTAGGGTCGTAAT
>CAYZKX010000086.1:0-8966 GCA_964479055.1 uncultured Flavobacteriaceae bacterium | reverse complement strand
ATAGCCGATGCCATGGTATTGGCTGTATACAGCCAATACCATGGCATCGGCTATAGAAGCTTTGGGCATGGCCTTGCCATTTAATTCGTCCAACCCAGCAACTGGAAAAGAAAAAGCGAATGAAGCTGTTGCTGCAGGAGAGGCCATTCGCCATTTATTAGAAAAAGATATTAAACCATCTGATATAGTCACAAGAAAATCGTTAGAAAATGCCATTCGACTTGTAACAGTTCTTGGTGGTTCAACTAATGCGGTCTTACATTTCTTGGCTATTGCTCGAGCTGCTCAGATCGACTTTACACTTGAAGACTTTCAAAAAATTAGTAATACCACTCCTTTTTTGGCTGATTTGAAACCAAGCGGAAAATATCTAATGGAAGATGTTCACGCTATTGGCGGTATTCCAGCAGTGCTTAAGTACTTGTTGAAAAAAGGACTCCTATATGGTGATTGTATAACCGTTACAGGCAAAACATTAGCAGAAAATTTGATAGATGTTGATGATTTAGTAGATGGTCAAGATGTTATTAAACCAATTGAAAATCCTATAAAAATATCAGGCCATTTACGCATGTTATATGGTAATCTAGCTCCAGAGGGCAGTGTTGCGAAAATTACAGGAAAAGAAGGGCTGAAATTTTCAGGTAAAGCCAAAGTATTTGATAGTGAATTCGAAGCTAATGATGGTATTAGAGATGGATTGGTGAATAAAGGTGATGTTGTAGTAATCAGATATGAAGGCCCTAAAGGAGGACCAGGAATGCCAGAGATGCTAAAACCTACATCTGCCATTATGGGAGCGGGCTTGGGTAAAGAAGTAGCGTTAATTACTGATGGTCGCTTTTCAGGAGGAACGCATGGCTTTGTGGTAGGACACATAACACCAGAAGCGCAAGAAGGTGGCGCTATTGCTTTAGTGAAAAATGGTGATAAAATTACCATTGATGCCGAAACTAATGCAATTATCTTACATGTTAGTGATGATGAGCTTAAAGAGCGTAAAGAGCAATGGCAAGCACCTGAATTAAAGTTTGAAAGAGGTGTATTATATAAATATGCACGAACAGTTTCATCAGCCTCAAAAGGTTGTGTAACAGACGAATTTTAAAAATTAAAAGATGAATACTCAAACTATAGTAAAGCCAATAACTAAAGAGATCACAACAAAAAAGTTGTCTGGTAGTGAAGCCATTGTGAAATGTTTGTTAGCTGAGGGCGTGGATGTGATTTATGGCTATCCTGGCGGTGCAATTATGCCGGTTTATGATGAACTATATAAATATCAAGATAGGATTCATCATGTGCTAACGCGTCATGAACAAGGAGCTACTCATGCCGCACAAGGTTATGCTCGAATTTCTGGTAAAGTTGGAGTAGCAATCGCAACATCAGGACCAGGCGCTACAAATCTAATTACAGGTATTGCAGATGCCCAAATAGACTCTACACCAATGGTATGCATAACTGGTCAAGTTGGATCTCACTTATTGGGTAGTGATGCATTTCAAGAGACGGATATTGTTGGAATTTCTACACCTGTAACTAAATGGAACCATCAAATAACTAGTGCAAGTGAAATACCAGAAGTGTTGGCTAAGGCATTTTACATTGCCCGGAGTGGTAGACCAGGACCTGTTCTTATTGACATAACAAAAGATGCACAGTTCGAAGAATTCGATTTTGTGTATAAAAAATGTGAAGGTATACGCAGTTATAATCCAACACCTAAGGTTGACTTAAAACAAGTACAATTGGCAGCAGATTTAATTAATGCAGCAAGAAAACCATTAATTGTTTGGGGTCAAGGTGTCATTTTGGGTGAAGCTGAAGAAGAACTGAAAGAACTTATTGAAAAAGCAGGAATTCCAGCGGCATGGACCATTCTTGGTGCTTCAGCAATTTCAACGTCTCATCCTCTAAATGTAGGAATGGTAGGCATGCATGGCAATTATGCACCAAACATATTAACAAATGAATGTGATGTATTAATTGCAATAGGTATGCGATTTGACGATCGTGTAACAGGAAATCTTCAAACATATGCTAAACAGGCAAAGGTCATACATTTTGAGATTGATCCTGCCGAAGTCAATAAAAATGTAAAAGCAGATATTGCAGTTCTTGGAAACTCAAAGGAAAGTTTAACTAAACTCTTGCCACTTTTAAATGCAAATGCTCATCCCAAATGGCATCAGCAATTCAAAGATTTGTATGAAGTCGAATTTAATAAGGTTATAAAAAATGACTTACACCCAACCAAAAAAGGGTTAACAATGGGTGAGGTTTTGAAAGAAATTAATTCTCATAGTGGAGGTAAAGCAGCTATTGTTTCAGACGTTGGCCAACATCAAATGATCGCTTGTCGGTATGCCGAATTTAATGAAACCAAAAGTAATATTACCTCAGGCGGCTTAGGGACAATGGGCTTCGCCCTACCAGCTGCAATTGGTGCTAAAATGGCTGCGCCAAAGCGCGAAGTTGTAGCAATTATTGGAGATGGAGGTTATCAAATGACTATTCAAGAGTTGGGTACTATTTTTCAAACCAAAGTACCAGTTAAAATTGTGGTATTAAATAATGATTTTTTGGGGATGGTGCGTCAGTGGCAGCAATTATTTTTTGACAAACGATATGCTTCTACAGAGCTTGTTAACCCTGATTTTGTTGCCATAGCAAAAGGATATTATGTACAGGCGAAACGTGTAACTAAACGGGAAGATTTAGCAGCTGCAGTTGATGAAATGATGAAATGTGAAGAAGCTTACTTTCTAGAAGTATGTGTAGAAAAAGAGGACAATGTATTTCCAATGATTCCTACTGGAGCTTCAGTTTCAGATATAAGACTTGAATAAATTATGGATAACGAACTAAAACAATTTACGGTTTCGGTATATACTGAAAATAATATTGGATTACTTAACCGCATTTCTGCAATTTTCCAACGTCGCCATATTAATATTGAAAGTATCAACTCTTCAGTCTCCGAAATTGACGGCGTTTCTCGATGGACAATTTTAATATATGTTACCGAAACTCAAATTAGGAAAATCATTGGACAAATTGAAAAACAAGTTGAGGTGATAAAGGCTTACTATCATACAGATGAAGAAACAATTTATCAAGAGTCTTGCTTATTCAAAATTAAATCGGATTTGTTGTTTGAAGAACGGCAAATTCAAAATATAATAAAGGAAAGCAATGCGCGTATCGTAACAGTGAACAAGCAATTTTTTGTTTTAGAAAAATCTGGACGAAAAAGTGAAGTAGAGTTGTTACACCGAGAATTGAGCGCATTTGGTATCATGCAATTCGTCCGCTCTGGGCGCATTGCAGTTACAAAAGATGAAATGAAAATAACAGAAATGCTTGCGGCATTCAATAACTAATAACAATAAAAAAATGGCAAATTATTTTAACTCACTAACACTCCGACAACAATTAGATCAGTTGTCAAAATGTAGATTTATGGAAGCTTCAGAATTCGAAAATGGCCCTGAAGCTTTAAAAGGCAAAAAGATTGTCATAGTTGGCTGTGGCGCTCAAGGATTAAACCAAGGACTTAATATGAGAGACTCCGGTTTAAATATTTGTTATGCATTGCGTGAAGAGTCAATTGCTGAAAAAAGAACATCTTACAAAAATGCGGTTGAAAATAGTTTTGAAGTAGGTAACTATAATGAAATGATTCCAACAGCAGATTTAGTAATTAATCTTACCCCGGATAAACAGCATGCTACTGTGGTTAACTCCGTAATGCCTTTAATGAAAAAAGGTGCGACACTTTCATATTCTCACGGATTTAACATTGTGGAAGAAGGACAGCAAATACGCGAAGATATTACAGTTATTATGGTAGCGCCTAAATGTCCAGGCACCGAGGTTCGTGAAGAATACTTAAGAGGGTTTGGTGTTCCAACCTTAATTGCTGTGCATCCAGTAAATGATCCTGAACATAAAGGTTGGGATCAAGCTAAAGCTTATGCTTTTGCTACTGGTGGTCATCGTGCTGGTGTATTAGAATCGTCATTTGCTGCTGAAGTTAAGAGTGATTTAATGGGTGAACAAACCATTTTATGTGGCGTACTTCAAACAGCATCAATATTATGCTTTGATAAAATGGTGGAGGAAGGCATTGATCCAAACTATTCAGCTAAACTATTGCAATATGGATGGGAAACAATTACTGAAGCATTAAAACATGGTGGCATTACCAACATGATGGATAGATTATCTAATTCTGCTAAAGTAAAAGCATACCGTTTATCTGAAGAATTAAAGACTATCATGAGGCCATTATTTGAAAAACAAATGGATAACATTATGTCAGGTTATTTCTCAAAGGTTATGATAAATGATTGGGATAATAATGATAAGAACTTACTAAAATGGCGAACTGAAACTGCTGAAACTAATTTTGAAAAAACACCAATTTCTTCAAATCATATTTCTGAACAAGAATTTTTTGATAATGGGGTGTTGATGGTAGCATTTGTACGTTCAGGCGTAGAATTAGCATTTGAAACTATGGTTAACTCTGGAATTATAGAAGAATCTGCATATTACGAATCGCTTCATGAATTGCCTTTAATAGCGAATTTAGTGGCTAGAAAAAAACTTTATGAAATGAATCGTATTATTTCTGATACGGCAGAATACGGTTGCTACTTGTTTTCACAAGATGCAAAACCTTTGTTGACGAACTTTATGAATACGGTTACTACTAATGTTATAGGACAAGCTTTTACTGAACCAACGGCAATTGATAATGTGGAATTGATTGAAGTGAACGATGCCATTAGAAATCATCCAATTGAAACCATTGGGAAACAATTGCGTAAGGCGATGACCGCTATGAAACGAATTAAAACTGAAACGAAACAAGAAGCTGTATTGGTTTAAATGCAATCTATACTTACATATAGTCCTGAAATTGCCAATGTTAAAGATGCAGCTCTAAAATTGCAAGACGTTGTATTACAAACGCCATTATTGTTTAATGAGCGTTATTCAAAGGTCTTTGAAGCTGATATTAGCTTTAAGAGAGAAGACTTGCAACAAGTGCGTTCCTATAAAATAAGAGGCGCCTATAACAAGATGGCATCATTGACAGGTCATGAAATAGAAAATGGTATTATTTGTGCCAGTGCTGGAAATCATGCACAAGGTGTTGCACTCTCCTGTAAACTTCTAAAAATTAATGGCACAATTTATATGCCAGCTCCAACGCCTAAACAAAAAGTAGATCAGGTAAAAATGTTTGGAGCAGATTATATTAGTGTTATACTTGAAGGAGACACTTTTGATGATTCGTATAATCTAGCTATGTTAGAATGTGAACGATTAAACAAGACTTTCATTCATCCTTTTAATGACACAAAGGTTATTGAAGGGCAAGCTACCGTGGGCTTAGAATTACTCAGTCAATCAAAAAAGCCAATAGATTATTTGTTTATTCCAGTTGGAGGTGGTGGTTTAGCGGCGGGATTATCAACGATTTTTAAAAACTTGTCGCCTCAAACTAAAATTATTGGTGTTGAGCCCGAAGGTGCTCCTTCTATGTCTAAAGCATTTCAAAAAAATGCTGTAGTTAAACTAAATTCCATTGAAAAATTTGTTGATGGTGCGGCTGTAAGACGTGTTGGCGATTTAACATTTCCAATATGTAAAGCGTATTTAGAGGCGATGCTTACAGTACCTGAAGGTAAAGTTTGTCAGACAATATTAGATTTGTACAATAAAGATGCAATTATTGTAGAGCCTGCTGGCGCTTTGAGTATTGCAGCTCTTGACTTTTATGCCCGGGAAATAAAAGGTAAGCATGTTGTTTGCCTTATTAGTGGAAGTAATAACGACATCACTAGAACCTCAGAAATAAAAGAACGCGCCTTACTTTACTCTAATTTGAAGCATTATTTTATTGTAAAGTTTCCGCAACGAGCAGGTGCTTTAAAAGAATTTGTCAATGACATTTTGGGAGAGAATGATGACATCACTCATTTTGAATATACTAAAAAATCAAGTCGTGAAAATGGCTCAGCAGTAGTGGGTATTCAAATAAAATCACCTAAAGATCTAGAGCCATTAGTCACCAAAATGAAATTGAATAACTTCTATGGTGATTATTTAAATGATAAGCCAGATTTATTTCACTTTTTAGTTTAAAAATGATGAAAGCAGTTATAAAAACTCCAACCATTTCAGCAAAATATAGAATCAGATCGCTTGTAAATCAAAGCACATTTTTGGTTAATGGCGAGCTCAAATCATGGGTGGGTGATACTGCCGAAGTATATTCTACTATTTCATCGACTGAGGATTATGCACCTACGCTTTTAGGAACAATTCCGCAACTAGGTGAAACAGAAGCATTAGACGCTCTCAACGCAGCAACTGAAGCCTATAATAAAGGAAAAGGCGAATGGCCAACAATGAAAGTTTCTGAGCGCATTGCTTGTATGGAAAGGTTCGTTGAACAAATGAAAACTAAGCGTGATGAGGTTGTTAAATTACTCATGTGGGAAATTGGTAAGAACTTACCCGATTCGGAAAAAGAGTTTGATAGAACAGTAGACTATATATATGATACTATTGAGAATTATAAGCAAATGGATCGTGATAGTGCAAAATTTCACAAAAATGGAGACGTAAGAGCACATATTAGACGAGGTCCTTTGGGTGTTGTTCTTTGTTTAGGACCTTATAACTATCCATTAAATGAAACATTTTGTTTACTTATCCCGGCACTTATAATGGGTAATACAGCTATTTTTAAACCAGCTAAGTTTGGAGTGTTACTTATTTCACCATTACTAGAAGCTTTCCAAAATAGTTTTCCTAAAGGTGTTGTTAACATAGTATATGGTCGTGGTCGTGTTTTGGCAACACCAATTATGGCTTCTGGAAAAATTGATGTTCTGGCATTAATTGGTAATAGTAAATCAGCAAATGCGGTACAGCAAAATCATCCAAAGAAGAACAGGCTACGACAAGTATTGGGCTTGGAGGCCAAAAATCCAGCCATAGTATTACCAGATGCAGATCTGGATTTAACCATTGAAGAATGCCTTTCAGGTACTTTATCCTTTAATGGACAACGGTGTACAGCCTTAAAAGTACTATATGTGCATGAGTCTATTGTTGATGAATTTAATAGACGCTTTGCGGAACGTGTTGACGCCATGCCATTTGGTAACCCATGGGACGATGGTGTTAAATTAACACCACTGCCAGAGCCCGACAAGCCTAGTTATATTCTAGAGCTAATTGATGATGCCCTTGCAAAAGGGGCTCAAATAATTAATGAAAAAGGGGGTGATTCCACTGATAACTATATTTTTCCTGCTGTGCTATATCCAGTTTCAAAAAACATGAGAGTATATGAAGAAGAACAATTTGGACCTGTAATTCCTATAATATCATTTTCCGATATTGAAGAACCACTAGAAGATATGGCTGCGTCTAATTATGGTCAACAGGTAAGTTTGTTTGGTAAAAACATTGAGACTTTGTCAACATTAATAGATACATTGGTAAACCTTGTTTGTCGCGTTAATCTCAATAGCTCTTGCCAACGAGGGCCAGATATATATCCTTTTACAGGACGTAAAGATTCCGCCTTTAGCACCTTGAGCGTACACGATGCTTTACGCTCCTTCTCTATAAGAACATTTGTAGCTTCTAAAGACAACATATATAACAACACTATTTTAAAGGAGCTGTTGAGCAAAAAGTCATCTAATTTTATTAGTACAGACTATATTTTATAATTGATATTTAGCGTTTGTATAAAAAGTGTCCGTTAAATAATTGTCGACTGCCCTAAGTGTATATTAGAGAAATTAAGGTTAGAATCTTCTGTGTGATAGATGACATCTTCTATAAAATCACCAACTTTATTGGTAGTAATATAATCAAATTTAGTATTTAGATCTGGTGTTGTAACGTTAAGTAAAAGTGACTTATCAACTGCCATTCTAATGAGTTCAGCTTCTTCGTGTAATTCAAAATGATCCAACAACATAGCCGCTGACAGAATTGAAGCAATTGGGTTGGCTATACCCTTGCCTGTAGCCTCAGGGTATGAACCATGTATAGGTTCAAAAAGTGCATATTTATCTCCAACAGAAGCTGATGCTAACAAGCCTATTGAGCCACCAATAACACTAGCTTCATCACTTATAATATCACCAAACATGTTTTCAGTTAGTATAACATCAAATTGTTTTGGATTGAGAATGAGTTGCATGGCTGCATTATCTACAAACTGAAAATCCAATTCGACGTCTGGATATTCATTAGCTATATCAGTGACTACTTTGCGCCAAAGGCGTGAGCTTTCCAATACGTTGGCTTTATCTATTAAAGTTACTTTGTTTTTTCTGTTTTGAGCAGATTTAAATGCCAGGTGTGCAATGCGTTCAATTTCATAACGTGAGTATTCGCATAAATCTGATGCTTTATTCCCATCATCACTTAAGTTTTTGTCACCAAAATAAATTCCGCCTGTTAGTTCACGATAAATACTAATATCAGTACCTCGTATGATTTCTTTTTTCAATGGAGACTTGTCAAGTAGACTATTATAGGCCTTAACAGGTCTTATATTTGCATATAAACCTAATGACTTTCGTAATTTTAAGAGACCTTGTTCTGGACGTACTTTAGCCGATGGGTTGTTATCATATTTAGGATGACCAATTGAGCCAAACAAAATAGCGTCACTTGCTTTGCAAATGGTTAAAGTATCATCTGGTAATGGGATACCTGAATTAACAATGGCAATGGCGCCAACGTCCGCATATTTAAATGTGAAGTCATGATCAAATTCTGAGGCAATAGCCTTTAAAACTTTTACAGATTGGGCGGTTACTTCTGGTCCAATTCCGTCACCAGGTAAAACGGCAATATTCAATTTCATAATTAATACGTTTGTTGAGCCTCAAAGGCTTTAATATGTTCTTTTTTAC
>CAYZKX010000085.1:0-8981 GCA_964479055.1 uncultured Flavobacteriaceae bacterium | reverse complement strand
AGTGGCCACTACGCGAACCGCTAGCTCATTTTTAACAATGCCTACTGTCATTTTTCCTTGATACAAAAAAGAAAGCCCTCCAAACATCTTTTTCTCCGTAAAATTTTCAGGAAACAACTTTATCTGTGTCCTAATCCTTTTTGCAAGTAGCTCGTTAAATGCCATTATATTTTTAGTCGTGCTGATGCCATGATATCAGCTGTTGTAAATCGTTCCTCTAAATATTTTAAGTAGCCCACAATACCTATCATTGCAGCATTGTCGGTAGTATACTCAAATTTTGGAATGTAAGTGGTCCAATCAAATTTTTGTTCACCATCTTTCAATGCTTTTCGAATACCTGAATTGGCCGAAACGCCACCGCCAATAGCTATGTGTTTAATGCCTGTTTGTTTACTCGCTAATTTTAACTTGTCTATTAATATTCCTATAATGGTATATTGAATAGACGCACAAATATCGTTCAAATTTTCTTCTACGAAATTGGGATTATTCTTGGATTCACGCTGAACAAAATACAGGATAGCTGTTTTTAATCCCGAAAAACTGAAGTTAAGACCATCTACTTTTGGCTTGGTGAATTTGAAGGCTTTTGGGTTGCCTAATTTAGCGCGTTTGTCAATTTCAGGTCCGGCGGGATAGCCAAGCCCTAAGACCTTACCACTTTTATCAAAAGCTTCACCTACAGCATCATCAATGGTTTCTCCAATGACTTCCATATCAAAATAATGATTCACTTTCACTATTTGAGTGTGTCCTCCTGAGATGGTCATGGCCAAAAAAGGGAATACAGGTTTTTGAAATTCTTCTTCATCAATGAAATGTGCCAATATATGAGCCTGCATATGATTGACTTCAATTAACGGAATATTCAATCCGTAGGCAAACGATTTTGCGAACGATGTTCCAACCAATAGACTACCCATGAGTCCTGGACCTCGGGTGAAGGCAATGGCATGAAGTTGATCTTTAGTGATGTTTGCCTTTTTCAAGGCTTGATCCACAACAGGAACAATGTTTTGTTGATGTGCCCGTGAGGCTAATTCTGGAACCACCCCACCATAGGCTTCATGTATCTTTTGGTTGGCCACAACATTGCTTAAAACACGGTCGTTATGTAATACAGCAGCCGCGGTATCATCACAGGAGGATTCAATAGCAAGTATGTGAATATTTTGTTTTTGCATTGTCATGATTTAGGCATAATAATTGTTTCTTTGTAAATAGAGATAAACATCTGTGAAACTATAATCTTTCGTATATACAAAGAACGTAAAAATTAAAATTGAAATAAAATCGGTTTTGATTTAAAAAGAGAATAGAAATTGACACCTCAAATAGCAATATCGTATCAAAAAAATAACTAAAATAGCGCTCCGCATCATAGCCATTTTACTTTTGGTATTCATCATATTGGTGCTTTTGCTATCTATTCCTGCCGTTCAAACTCAACTGGGTAAATATGCTACTAAAAAAATAAATGAAGACAATAATACCAATATTAATATTGGACGCGTTGGACTTCAATTTAATGGCGATATTGAGTTAAAGAACATTTATATTGCTGATCATAAGAATGACACCTTAATTAGTATTGACGAACTCAATACATCAGTAATAAGCTTTAAGAGCTTAATGGATAATAAATTCACTTTTGGAGATGTAGATATTTACGGATTACTATTCAATTTAAAGACCTACCAAGGTGAAGAAGATACCAATCTGGATGTTTTTGTGGACAAATTGGACAGCGGACAAAAGAGTGAAGACGTTTTTTTACTTTCATCAAGTGATATATCTGTGTATGATAGCAAATTCATTTTAAGTGATGAGAATAAATCAGATCAGGACATATTGCGATTTGAAGAATTGAATTTTAACGCGACTGATTTTGTAATTCTGGGCCCAGAGATTGGTGCTCGTATAAATACACTATCATTTTATGATAATAGAGGTGTAAGGGTAGAGAATATGTCTACAAATTATAAATACTCCCAAATTAGAATGACCTTCGAAGATTTAAACATCACTACTGCTGGATCGCAATTACGAGGACATTTGGCATTTGATTACACCAGGGAAGGAATGCGACATTTTGTAGATAGCGTACAACTTAAAGCTGCATTCATTGAATCTAAAGTCAATTTAGATGAGCTCAATGTTTTTTACAATGAGTTTGGTAAAAATAAAATTGTAAATCTGGATGCCGAGCTTAGTGGAACCTTGAATAATCTTCATGCTGAAGGTCTTAAAATTAGATCTAATGGAAGTACGTTTATAGATAGTGATATTGTATTCAAGAACCTGTTTAATCCAGAAGACAATAACTTTATTATGGATGCGGAGTTTGCTCAACTTACCTCAACCTACAATGATCTTAGCACTATGCTTCCTAATGTTTTAGGACGCTCATTGCCATCATCTTTGGGTAATATGGGAAAATTTACCATTAATGGCAATTCGGTAATTACTTCTAAAACCGTCGATGCACAAATTCAGCTAGACTCTGATCTCGGGTTTATTGTTGCTGATCTTGAAATGGACAAAATAGATAACATTGATAATGCCAAGTATGTTGGAAATATAATTTTTGATGAGTTTGATCTGGGTACATTTTTAGATGACCCTATGATAGGCACAGTATCATTGAATGTAGATGTTGACGGTCAAGGGTTCACCGTTGATAATTTAGACACTTTTATTGAAGGAACGGTATACGATCTGGTTTATAATGATTATTACTATACCGATATTGAATTATCAGGAAATGTACAAAACAAAGTATTTCAAGGAAAGCTTAACACAACTGATGAAAATATTGACCTTGATTTTAATGGGTTGGTAGATTTTTCTGGCTCCGAACACAACTATGATTTTATTGCTGATGTAAGACATGCCGACTTGAATACATTGAACTTTGTAAAGCGTGATACCATATCAAATTTCAAAGGCATAGTTGCAATGAAGATGAATGGCACCACTATTGACAATGCCTATGGGAGTATTTCCTTTAAAAATACAAACTATAAAAATCAAGATGACGATTACTATTTTAAGGACTTTAATATCTCATCTAGCTTTGAAGAGGATATTAGATTCATTAGAATAAATTCACCAGATATCATTGAAGGTGAAATGAAAGGCAAATTCAAGCTTAACGATATAGGTAAGTTATTCGAGAATTCACTTGGCAGTATTTTTACCAACTACAACCCTCATCTTATTTCGGAAGGGCAAATTATTGATTTTAATTTCAAGGTGTACAATCAGATTGCCGAAGTGTTTTATCCAGATCTAAAACTGGCTGGAAATACTGTAATTAGAGGTCATGCAGAAACCAACTCAGATAAATTTGAAGTTTCCTTTAGATCACCTAAAATTAGTCTTAAAGATAATTTTGCTCAAGATATTAAACTTACTCTCGATATTGACAATCCCCTTTATAATACATTGATAGAAGTGGATAGTTTGCATACTTTGGCTTATGATCTGTCCGAATTCAACTTTATCAATGTCACTCAAAATGACACGCTATTTGTGAAAACGGAGTTTATTGGCGGAAAAACCAATTCAGATGTTTTTGATCTAAATATTTACTACACAATTAATGAAGAAAATAGGTCGGTAATTGGATTTCAAAAATCGAATATTGAGTTTAATGGGAATACCTGGTATATCAATGAAGAGAATGATGCATATAATAAGATTGAGTTTGAAAAGAACTTTAGAAGTGTAATGGTGGACAACATTACCATGCGGCATCAAGATGAACAGGTCTGGTTGTCTGGCGTTGTGTTCGATGAGAATAATAAAAACATCAATCTTGATTTCACCAATGTAACTTTAAGTAAAATAACGCCTCCAATTGATAATCTAGTTATGGAAGGCAGTATAAATGGATCGGTAAAAATCATACAACAACAAGGTGCTTATTTACCTGAATCGAGTATTACCGTTGATGATTTTGTTGTGAATGATAAAAATCTAGGTGCTTTCAAGGCCGATATTGTTGGTAACGAATCCTTAACCAACTATAATTTAAATGTGAGTATTAAAGATGATGTAAATCAATCATTGTTGGCTACAGGTAGTATAGATGTGGCTAATGAAATATCAACTATTGACGTCGACATCAATTTTAATGATTTCATTCTCGAACCATTGAATTCATTTGGAGATGGTAACATTACTAATATTCGTGGTTCTGTTGACGGTAAGGCTAAGGTTTCAGGAAACTTAAAACGTCCTGATATTACAGGGCAGTTGATTATGGATGGCGCAGGCTTGACTATACCTTATTTAAATATTGACTATCAATTAGAAGAAAATACTGTGGTCAACTTGGACGATCAGAGTTTCTATTTTAATGATGGTAGATTGATTGATTCCGAATTCAATTCAGAAGCCCTTTTAAATGGGTCAGTGAGCCATGTGAATTTGTCCGACTGGTCACTAGGTTTAAATATTTACTCCAATAAACTAGCGGTGTTAAATACCAAAGAAACAGAGGAGTCATTGTATTTTGGAACTGCTTTTGTAAGTGGTGATATTGATATAGTAGGTCCTACTGATGAACTTATTATTAGAGCCGATGTAACAACTGAAGAAGGCACAGTTTTCAAAATACCATTAAATGACACAGAAACCTTTGGGGATAATACATATATCAGATTTTTGTCACCTGAAGAAAAGGCAGCGAAGTTACGCGGTGAGATAATTGATGAAGATACGCAGATTAAGGGCTTAGAAATGGATTTTGATCTTACAGTAAATGATAATGCGGAGATTGAGATTGTTATGGATAAAGAATCTGGCAGCAATATAAAAGGTCGCGGTGAAGGCGGAATTCTAGCACAGATTAATACCAATGGAAAATTTAATATGTATGGGGATTTCATTGTGACAGAAGGTGTGTATAATTTTATTTATCGTGGTTTAATTCAAAAGGAATTTAATGTGTTGCCAGGAGGTACTTTGATTTGGGAAGGTGAGCCTCTGGATGCACAAATAAATATAGAAGCTGTCTATTCGGGCATTGAGGCCAATCCTTCGGTATTATTGGATAATCCTATTAACAGAAGTATTCCTGTTGAAGTCAAAATACATCTAACCGAACAGCTGGCGCAACCTGAAATAAATTTTGATTTGAGTTTTCCCAATGTAGAGAGCACTATAAATTCCGAATTGCGATACCGTCTGGATAGTGATGAGGCTGTTGAGTTTCAAGCATTATCCTTATTGACAACAGGATCCTTTAGAAATGAATTTAGCTTTGGTACACAAGACGCATTGGGCTTAGTATCTGATCGTGCAGCGGCAATATTAAGTGATTTGTTCTCTAGTGACAATGAAGCTGACCAAGTGCAGTGAGACGTTGATCTGGCTGAAAACAATCCTGAATATCAAACCGATAGCCGAATTGGATTTTCATTATCAACAAAAATCAGCGATCGCATACTTGTGAACGGTAAACTAGGTGTGCCAATTGGAGGCGTAAGCGAAACCGTTGTTGCAGGTGATGTAGAAATCGAATTCTTGCTTAACGAAGACAGGACGCTTCGACTTAATGTTTTTAATCGAGAAAATAGCATACGCTATTTTGGTGAAGAGGTTGGTTATACTCAAGGAGTTGGTATATCCTATAACATTGAATTTGACAATTTCAAAGAACTGATGCAACGGGTTTTCAAGGGTAATAAGAGTAAAGGTGAAGAAGATCTTCCTATCGTAAAAGAACAAAACGATTTACCGGGTTATATCAACATAAAATCAAACGATACAACCAAGACAAAAAACAAGATTCGCAAGTAAAATTAACTTCAAATATCCCCTTTTTTGATATTTTACTTTTACGAAAACGTTTGCGTTGTTTCATTTCGTTAAATAATATGAAATCCTTGGTTTTTTTTGAATGAAGTTCATTAGATTTACGCTTCATTTATAAATAAATGAGTCTTACAATTAAATCTATTGGAGTCATGACCTCAGGAGGAGACGCTCCTGGTATGAATGCTGCTATTCGCGCAGTAGTAAGAGCATGTGCGTATTATGACGTTAAGTGCTACGGATTTTATCGTGGTTATCAGGGTATGATAGAAAACGATTACGTAGAATTGCAACCTCGTAGTGTCAAGAATATCATCAATAAAGGAGGAACTATTCTCAAATCAGCTAGATCTAAAGAATTTAGAACAAAAGAAGGCCGCGCAAAGGCTTACCAAAATCTCAAGTCAAATGGTATTGATGCAATTGTTTTGATTGGCGGAGATGGTACTTTTAATGGAGGACTTATATTTAGTCAGGAGTATGACATTCCTGTTGTTGGGATTCCTGGTACTATTGATAATGACATTGGAGGTACTCAATTCACAATTGGTTATGATACGGCGCTAAACACCGTGGTGGAGGCAGTAGATAAAATACGAGATACTGCCAGTTCTCATAATAGATTATTTTTTATTGAAGTTATGGGTCGTGATGCTGGGTTTATTGCGCTAAATAGTGGTGTTGGAGCGGGTGCTGAAGAAATTCTAATTCCGGAAGAAGATATTGGTTTTGATAAACTTCTGGAATCTCTTAAACGTAGTAAGCGCAGTGGTAAATCATCAAGTATAGTGATCGTTGCAGAAGGAGATAATACAGGTAAAAATGTTTTTGACTTGGCCGAGCATGTAACTGAGCATTTGCCTGAATACGATATTCGCGTTACTGTAATAGGTCATTTACAACGTGGAGGTAGTCCTACTTGCTTTGACCGCGTTCTAGCCAGCAGGCTTGGCGTTCGTGCCGTAGAATTTCTTTTAGATGGTCAACGCGATATAATGGTTGGTATTAAAAATACCGAAATAGTATCCACTGAAATTAGTAATATTAAAAAGGGTAGTAGCGATATTAACAGAGAACTGCTACGCATTTCAGATATTTTATCAATTTAATAATTTAGAAAAAGAAAATAATGTCAAAAATAAAAATTGGAATAAACGGTTTTGGCCGAATTGGAAGAATCGTTTTCAGAGCTACAGTTAACAGACCCGATGTAGATGTGGTTGCTATTAACGATCTATTAGATGTTGATCATTTGGCCTATTTGTTAGAATACGATTCTGTACACGGAAGGTTTGATGGTACAATCGAGGTAAAAGACGGTCAGTTGATCGTCAATGGTGTAAACATTAGAGTAACAGCAGAAAGAGATCCTCGTAATTTAAAGTGGGATGAAGCAGGAGTTGATATCGTTGCTGAATGTACAGGTATTTTCACCACCTTAGAAACAGCGCAATATCATATTGAAGCTGGAGCCAAAAAAGTAGCTATATCTGCACCATCAAAAGATGCACCTATGTTTGTTATGGGTGTGAATAATGATAAAATTAAACCAACCGATACCATAGTGTCAAATGCATCTTGTACAACAAATTGTCTTGCACCACTAGCCAAAGTGATCAATGATAATTTTGGATTACAGGAAGGTCTAATGACAACGGTTCATGCTACTACAGCATCACAATTGACAGTCGACGGCCCTTCACGAAAAGACTATAGAGGTGGAAGAAGTGCTTTGATCAATATCATTCCTGCCTCAACAGGGGCTGCCAAAGCTGTTGGTAAAGTAATTCCAGAACTAAATGGGAAACTTACGGGAATGGCGTTTAGAGTACCAACGGCAGACGTATCCGTTGTTGACCTCACCTTCAGGACAGAAAAGGGCACCTCACTAGATGCCATTAAAAATGCATTTAAAGAGGCATCAGAAGGCGCTATGAAAGGTGTCCTGGGATATACTGATGAACCTGTGGTTTCACAGGATTTTGTGAGTGATGCACGTACCAGTATATTTGATGCAGGTGCTGCTATAGAACTCAATTCTAATTTTTTCAAGGTCGTTTCATGGTACGATAACGAATATGGTTATTCACAGAAATTGGTTGATTTAATAGAATACATTAGCGATCTTTAAATCATTAATTAGAAAGCATGATCTTAATCGTAGATAGTGGCTCTACCAAATGTGATTGGCTTGCCTTAGATTCCAAAGGGAATAAGTTGTTTGATAAACAACGTACTAAAGGCATGAATCCAGCTATTCTTTCTGAAAAAAAATTAAGGAAAACCATTGCTAAAAATGAGGTATTAAGTCGTAATAAAAATGATGTTCAGGCCATTTATTTTTATGGTGCTGGTTGTGGTACCGAAAAGCCTCGACTCATGCTGAAAGAGGTCTTGAAAGAATTTTTTAGTAATGCTGCTGTAGATGTAAAGGAAGACACTTACGCTGCGGCTTATGCCACAGTTGGTAAGTCGCATCAACCAGCTATTGTATGCATATTAGGAACAGGATCAAATTGCAGTTATTTTGATGGAGAGAATTTGCACCAACGCGTGCATTCGTTGGGGTACTCTATAATGGATGATGCTTCAGGAAATTATTTTGGTCGACAATTATTACGCGATTATTATTTTAATCATATGCCTGAAACTTTACGCGTGTCATTTGCTGAGAAGTTCAACATGGAGGCAGATTTTATTAAGTATAATCTGTACAAACAACCTAACCCAAACGCCTATTTAGCATCCTTTGCTGAGTTTATGTTTCTAAATAAAGACGCCGAGTATATCACTGAGCTTATTAAAAAGGGCATTCGCGTGTTTACAAGAAATATGATCATGCAGTTTAAAGAAGTCATTGATACAGTTCCAGTACATTTTGCAGGTTCGATTGCATATTTTTCACAAGACGAGATCAATGCGGTTGCCAACGAATTAGGATTCACTGTAGGTGTATTTGAAAGACGTCCTATTGAAGGCCTCGTTAGGTATCACGTGGAAGGCCTTTAGGATAAAAATCTTTTAATTGCCATTTTTGGGCTTTCAGGGATTAGTTCTATTACTTTTTTAAAATAAAATTTGGTTAACTTTAAAGCAA
Source organism: uncultured Flavobacteriaceae bacterium (assembly GCA_964479055.1). Taxonomy (GTDB): domain Bacteria; phylum Bacteroidota; class Bacteroidia; order Flavobacteriales; family Flavobacteriaceae; genus CAYZKX01. The sequence continues at coordinate 58 of CAYZKX010000085.1, read as the reverse complement.
GATTAGCTTGCATACTAGTCTTGTATATTAACCAACTCTTCCTTTTTTATGTTAGGTC
>CAYZKX010000084.1:0-8991 GCA_964479055.1 uncultured Flavobacteriaceae bacterium | reverse complement strand
CTTTAAAAATTAAATTATGAAAAAAGTATTTGTATTGCTAACCACATTATTTTTAGCAACGACTCAAATTAACGCCCAAAAGAGTATTGTAGATATAGCTGCTTCAGCCGATGATTTCAGTACTCTAGTAACAGCACTTAAAGCAGCCGATTTAGTAAATGCATTACAAGGCGATGGTCCTTTTACTGTATTTGCTCCAACTAACGATGCCTTCGGTAAAATTGACAGCAAAACCTTAAACTCTCTACTAGAAACAAAAAACAAAAAAGCCCTAGCCAATATTTTAACGTATCATGTGGTTTCTGGTAAATTAATGTCTGGTGATGTTGTAAAGGCTCTTGAAAAAGGAAAAGGAAAAGCCGAAGTAAAAGCCCTAAACGGTCAAACATTGACTGTCATGAGCAAAGATGGTAAGATCTGGCTAAAGGATCAAAACAATAATTACAGTGAGATCGTCAAAACAGATATCGCTGGATCAAATGGTGTGATACATGTTATTAATACTGTGGTAATGCCTAAATAAGTTGATTGATAGTTGAAAAAAGGGGCTAAGCATATTAGCCTCTTTTTTTATATCTTAATGCCACGTGGCATCTTTGCTTCTGGCTATAAGTTGCTCAAGGATTTCAACATCAATGTCTTCCAGTTTATTAATATATAAACAACCTTTACCCCATTTACATTTTCCCAATTTACCTAAAAGATCTTCTTGTTTGCCAATATCCATGGTCAAATAAATTGTGATCTTTGTTTTACGAGCAGCAAATCCAACATTGAACCATTCAAATTCTTCTTTGCCATTTTTACGCTTATACCGATAATTGCCAAAACCAATAATAAAATTGTCACCCCAAATTACAGGTTTATGTCCTGTGATTTTTTCCATTATATCAATTAGTTTCTTAGCATCTTCACGTTTGGAGGTACTCTCAATACTATCAATAAATTGAGATACGTTGCGTTTTGTAGGTTGTGTTGCCAGGCCTGCCATAATTCTTAAATTTAGAATAGAACACTAATTTAAAAAATAACAAGTAGCCTTATGATGCTCTCTTTTTAATTTTAAAATAAAAAAAAGCCTCACAACTTATGTGAGGCTTTTAAAAATACTTAGACGCAAATTAAGATTTATTTGCTTTAACCGAAACGGTCAATTCAATTTCATTATCGATGAACTTGTCTCCTAAGTCATCAAAAAATGACTTTGATCCATAGCGCACGTTCCATTTAGAGCGATCAATAACAAAAGTTTCACTAGAAATAGAAAAACTGTCACCTTCAGACGAAATACTTACAGGTACTTCAACGGCGTTTGTGTTTTCTTTCATAGTCAAATTACCTTGAAGGTACATTTTGCCATCATTTTCGTTCATTCCTGTCACTTCAAATGTCGCAGTAGGAAACTTTTCAATGTCAAAGAAGTCGGCACTCTTTAAATGCCCTTCTAAGCGCTCGCTACCATCAGCATCTTTTATAGAACTCATATCCATTACAAAAGATCCGCTAGATACTTTGCCATCTTTGGCTGCAAATTCACCATTTTTAATCATTATGGTACCATTGTGTGTACCCGTTGGCTTAGAGCCTTTCCATGTAATCACTGAAGTCTCAGTGTCAACGGTATAATTTCCAAAAGCTACAACCTCAGTGCTTTCTGCACTCTCGGTTTTTTCGGCCATTGTTGTGCTTGTATCCTCGGTATTATTTTTACAAGCAACTACAGCGATCGCTATAAAAATCACTGTAAATAAGTTAAGAACATTTCTTTTCATCAAATTAGTGTTTTATGTTTGGCGCAAATTTAGATATTCAAAGCTGTTTTACTGTTAAAAAATAGTAAAAATAAATAAGTGACATTTTGACAATTTTACAATAATGGCAGTACTTTTGCCAACTGATATACAGAATTGAAGTATTTAACATTGTGAGTTAATATTATGAGCAAGAAAAATAACAATGATGAGGTAATGGAAGATCAAAATGTACCTCAAGAAGAAACTGAGCAACAAATGAATGAAGAAGTTTCGGTTGAAGATCAATTGAAATCGGAATTACAAGCTGAGAAAGATAAATTCTTACGCTTATTTGCAGAGTTTGAAAATTATAAAAAGCGGACAAATAAAGAGCGTATTGAATTATTCAAAACGGCTGGTGAAGAGACTATGGTTGCATTATTGCCTGTACTTGATGATTTTGAACGCGCATTAAGCCATATAGAAGAGGATAAAGAAGCCGAAGAATTACGGAAAGGCGTAATGTTGATCTATCAAAAGCTTTTGACAACACTTGAACAAAAAGGCCTTTCAGCAATAAAAATAAAAAAGGGAGATGCTTTTAATGCCGACGACCATGAGGCAGTGACTCAAATTCCAGCGCCGAACAAAAAATTAAAGGGTAAGATCATTGATGTTATTGAAAAAGGATATAAACTGGGTGATAAGGTAATTCGATTTCCAAAAGTGGTGATTGGTCAGTAAACTATAAAAATGGCAAAACAAGATTATTACGACATATTAGGAGTAGATAAAAATGCATCGACCGGTGACATTAAAAAGGCCTATCGCAAAAAAGCTATAAAGTATCATCCAGATAAAAACCCTGGAGATAAAGAAGCTGAGGAGAATTTTAAAAAAGCTGCCGAAGCTTATGAAGTATTGAGCGATCCTGATAAGAAAGCACGTTACGACCAATTTGGTCATGCTGCATTTGAAGGTGCAGGAGGATTTGGAGGTGGAGGCATGAATATGGAAGATATATTCAGTCAATTTGGTGATATTTTTGGCGGTGCCTTTGGCGGATTCTCAGGATTTGGTGGTGGTTCGCGGCAACGCGTTGTAAAGGGAAGCAACCTAAGAATACGAGTTAAGCTCACACTTGAAGAAATTGCAAATGGTGTCGAGAAAAAAGTAAAAGTAAAGCGTAAAGTTCAGGCAAAAGGTACAACTTATAGAACATGTTCAAGTTGTAATGGTACGGGGCAAATAACACGAGTAACAAATACCATATTGGGTAGAATGCAAACGGCTACTACATGTACTACATGTGGAGGATCAGGACAAATTATTGATAAAAAACCTGCAGATGCTGATGCACACGGCTTGATAGTTGAAGAAGAAACAGTATCAATCAAAATCCCTGCAGGAGTAGTTGATGGCATCCAATTAAAAGTGGCTGGTAAAGGAAATGGTGCTCCTGGCAACGGTGTTGCTGGAGATTTACTTGTGGTGATTAGTGAAGAAGAGCATCCAACATTACAGCGTGAAGGTGACAATCTACATTATGACCTCTATATTAGTATACCTGAGGCCGTTTTAGGAACCTCGAAGGAGATCGATACCGTTACCGGAAAAGTCCGTATTAAAGTAGAAGCCGGTGTACAATCTGGCAAGATATTACGCTTAAGAGGAAAAGGTATTCCAAGTTTAAATGGTTATGGCAAAGGAGATCTACTTGTACATATTAATGTATGGACTCCTAAAACACTTAACAAAGAACAAAAACAGTTTTTTGAAACTATGATGGACAATGAGCATTTTGACCCCAAACCACTGAGCTCTGATAAATCATTTTTTGAAAAAGTGAAGGATATGTTTAGTTAATTATCATTTAAAATTGTAAAAAGTTAGTTGGCTTGCAATGCTGAATTAAAATAAAAAAGTTATATTTGATTATCACTAATGTGTGTTAGTGGTAATTTTTCTTTTTCATAGCAATTTTTCCCATCCTTAATCCTTTTTAAGGGTGGGTTTTGTTTTTTAATGACATAACACTAAAAAAACGCTGATTTCCAGTAACATTTAATATCTTTACCAGACTTATTTATAATAAAAATCAAACTACATGAGTCATCTGTTAGTGGCCGATTCGGTCTCTAAAAACTTTGGCGATTTCAAGGCATTGAATAATGTTTCTATCGAAGTTCCCAGAGGTAGTATTTTTGGATTGCTTGGCCCTAATGGTGCTGGTAAAACCACATTAATCAGGATCATCAATCAAATAACAATGCCTGATACAGGAAAAGTATTGTTGGATGGAGAACCCTTGCAACCAGAGGATATCAAAAATATTGGATATTTACCCGAAGAACGCGGATTATATAAGTCCATGAAGGTTGGTGAACAAGCCTTGTATTTAGCCCAGCTAAAAGGCATGAGCAAATCGGATGCGAGAACGCGATTGAAATACTGGTTTGAAAAGTTGGAGATTGGAGATTGGTGGAACAAGAAAATTCAGGAATTGTCTAAAGGGATGGCACAGAAAATCCAATTCGTAGTGACGGTTTTACACCAACCTAAATTGTTAATTTTTGATGAACCTTTTTCTGGATTCGACCCTATCAATGCTAACTTGATCAAAGATGAGATACTTAAGTTGCGTGAAGAAGGTGCAACGGTGATCTTTTCCACGCATCGTATGGAATCGGTCGAAGAATTGTGTGACGATATTGCTTTGATACATAAATCAAATAAGATATTAGAAGGCAAATTAGTGGATATCAAACGCCAGTATAAGACCAATACTTTTGAAGTTGGCCTGGTTACATCTAATGAATTGGAATTGAAAAATGCAATTAAGGAACGCTTTGAGGTGACAACAGCCGATTTCAAATCTTTAAATGATGATCTTAAACTTAATATCAAACTTAAGGCAGATGAAACTTCAAATGAGTTATTATCTTTCCTCACAGCACGATCACAAGTGAATCACTTTAACGAAGTCGTGCCAACGGCAAATGACATATTTATTCAAACGGTAAAAAGTAATTAATTATGAATCATTTAAAATTAGTTATTAAACGTGAATATTTAACTAAGGTTAAAAACAAGTCGTTCATAATTATGACGATATTGAGTCCATTTATAGTGATTGCGCTTTTTGCGGTTGTGGGTTATTTGTCACAGCTAAACAGTAACGAGATTAGAACCATTTCGGTATTAGACGAATCAGGGATAGTGGAATCTACACTAAAGGACACGGAAAGCACGAAGTACGAATTTCTAACAAATGTTAGTTTAGAAGATGCTAAAATATTGGTAGAAGAAACCAACAATTACGGGCTTCTTCATGTAGAGAACAAAACAAATGTTGCCGAGGTTGCCAACCATATCAAGTTTTATTCGGAAGACTCTCCATCACTCACATTAATTTCTAGTCTGGAAAATAGAATTGAACGAGAACTCAATGACATTCGATTAGCAGAACAAGGTATCGATGTAGAGAAATTAAGAGATTCTGAAATACGTGTGGATATTTTCCAGGAGAGTTATCAAGGTGAAAAATCATCAAAGATCGATAACATTGTTAAACTAGCATTTGGTGGATTGGCAGGTTATCTATTATTCATGTTCATCATTATTTATGGTAATATGATTATGCGCAGCGTCATCGAAGAAAAGACCAGCAGGATTATTGAGGTGATCATCTCCTCGGTAAAGCCAATTCAATTAATGATGGGAAAAATTATTGGTACCTCATTAGCTGGTGTCACACAATTTGCAATTTGGGTTGTTTTGGGGAGTATATTGATGGTAGTGGTTTCGGCCATCTTTGGAATAGAGATGCAAGGACAACAGCAGGAACTCATGGAACAGGCCATGGCCAATGAAGCAGCTAATGTTGAAATCCAAAATGTAATGAATGCTATTTTTAATTTACCATTGGTCAATTTAAGTGTGGCTTTCATTTTGTTTTTCTTAGGAGGATATTTGCTTTATAGTTCATTATATGCTGCGATTGGTGCTGCAGTAGATAATGAAACTGATACACAACAGTTCTTAATGCCTATTCTTATTCCTTTAATACTCGCCATTTATGTTGGTGCGTTTACTGTTGTAGAAGATCCTCATGGAACGGTTTCAACGGTATTTTCTTTTGTGCCTTTAACTTCACCGGTAGTTATGCTCATGCGTATTCCGTTTGGAGTTCCAATTTGGCAACAAGCACTGTCCTTTGCTATCTTAGTAGGTACTTTCATTCTTATTGTTTGGTTTGCAGCAAAAATTTACAGAGTAGGTATTTTAATGTATGGTAAAAAACCGAGCTATAAGGAACTGATGAAATGGCTTAAATATTAATAATGGAACAGATCAAAGAATTTCTAAATTATACGTTTCACTTTACAAATAATGTTTCCATTAGCGTAAAGTCGATACTCATAGTTATTGTTGTTCTCGTAATTACCACCTTTTTATTGAAGTTGGTAAAACGTATTCTAACCCGAAAGTTGGATGCGGCCGATAAGCATAAGTTTGTATCGGTATTTTCATTTTTGAAATACCTTATTTATTTGATCGTGCTGCTTATTACCCTGCAAAATATGGGGATGCAGCTTACCGCTATATTAACGGCGTCGGCAGCATTATTGGTAGGTGTTGGTTTGGCATTGCAAACTTTTTTTCAGGACATAATTTCGGGTGTTTTTATCCTTGTTGACAAATCAGTCCATGTTGGTGATATCGTAGAAATAGATGGTAAAGTAGGTCGCGTAGTAGAAATAAGATTGCGAACTACACGAGCCGTTACAATTGATAACAAGGTATTGGTCATACCAAATCACAAATACCTTACATCAATACTTTACAACTGGACTGAAAATGGATCCTTAACACGTGAAAGTGTCACTGTAGGTGTAGCCTATGGAAGTGATGTTCAATTGGTTAAAAAACTACTATTGCAAGCGGCTCAGGAACATCATAGTGTATTGAGTCAACCAGCACCAATAGTATTGTTCATGAATTTTGGTGATAGCGCTTTGGTGTTCAGATTGGTTTTTACGCTTAATAACAGTTTTGAAGCCATTGTACCGCAGAGTGATCTCAGATTTAGAATAGATGAGTTGTTTAGAGAACATAATATCAAAATACCGTTCCCTCAAAGAGATGTTCATTTAATTTCAAAAGAAAATTAAACTATGCCTAAAATTTTAATTATTGAAGATGAAGCCGCTATTAGGCGTGTTTTAACAAAAATTCTTACCGAAGAGAGTGATGCCTACAAAGTAATGGAAGCAGAAGATGGATTGGTAGGGATGGAACTTTTAAAAAAGGAAGACTTCGATCTTGTGCTTTGTGACATTAAAATGCCAAAAATGGATGGCGTTGAAGTGTTAGAAGCTGTGAAATCAATTAAACCTGAAGTACCTATGGTAATGATCTCAGGGCATGGCGACCTTGATACAGCGGTCAATACCATGCGTTTAGGTGCATTTGATTACATCTCCAAACCACCCGATCTCAATCGATTACTCAATACCGTACGCAATGCGCTTGACCGCAAGGAACTTGTTGTTGAAAATAAACGTTTAAAAAAGAAGGTCAGTAAGAATTATGAAATGATTGGTGATAGCGAGGCCATTGCACAAATCAAAGATATGATCGAAAAAGTTGCACCTACAGATGCTAGAGTGCTTATCACTGGACCTAATGGTACAGGTAAAGAGCTGGTGGCGCATTGGTTGCATCAAAAAAGTGAACGGTCCAATGGCCCTATGATCGAAGTAAATTGTGCGGCCATTCCATCTGAGCTTATTGAAAGTGAACTGTTTGGTCATGTTAAGGGTGCCTTTACAAGTGCAAATAAAGATCGTGCCGGAAAATTTGAAGCTGCTAATGGAGGAACTATTTTTTTAGATGAAGTAGGTGATATGAGCTTATCAGCTCAAGCCAAGGTATTGCGTGCGCTTCAGGAAAGTAAGATTCAACGCGTGGGCAGTGATAAAGATATCAAGGTTGATGTTCGTGTGGTTGCGGCAACCAATAAAGATCTGGATAAAGAAATAAAAGAGGGTAATTTTAGGGAAGATCTTTATCACAGACTTGCCGTTATACTCATTCAAGTACCAGCATTAAATGACAGACGGGATGACATTCCATTGCTAATCGATTATTTCTCCGAAAAAATAGCAGAAGAACAAGGCGTAACTAAAAAGTCATTTTCTAAAAACGCAGTAAAGTTGTTAAAGGAGTATAATTGGACTGGAAATATTAGAGAATTGAGAAATGTAATAGAACGATTGCTAATTCTTGGAGAAGCTGAGGTCAGTGAAAAAGATGTAAAATTATTTGCAAGTAAATAGTCTCTTATGAAAGATATCCAAATAGAAAGTTTTAAAGTATCTTCTGAAGTAGCTCTAGAGGATAGACCAACCTTTATTGACCTTGAGGCCGATCGTGATACTATAGAAAAGGAACTTAAACACGTTAGAAAAAAACTTGGCAAATTTCAGGATACCATTTATGCACATGGTAAATATGCCGTTCTTATTTGTATTCAAGGTATGGATACAGCAGGTAAAGACAGCATGATAAGAGAGGTGTTTAAGGATTTCAATTCGAGAGGTGTGGTTGTTCATAGTTTTAAGGTGCCTACGCCATTAGAGCTAAAACATGATTATCTATGGCGTCATTACATTGCGTTACCAGCGCGAGGGAAATTTGGTGTCTTTAATCGCACGCATTATGAAAATGTTCTTGTTACACGGGTCCACCCAGGCTATATTTTAAGCGAAAATATTCCTGGAATCAATACCGTAGAGGATATCGACAATAAGTTTTGGGATCAAAGATTTGAGCAAATTAACAATTTTGAAAAGCATATTGCTGATAATGGTACAATAGTTTTCAAGTTCTTTTTGCACCTTTCAAAAGATGAACAGAAAAACAGATTGATACGACGTCTCAATAAAAAAGAAAAAAACTGGAAGTTCTCTCCAGGCGACTTAAAAGAACGCAAATTATGGGACAAATACCAGGCTTGCTATCAAGATGCAATCAATAGAACATCAAAAGTACACGCGCCTTGGTATACTATTCCAGCTGATGACAAACCAACGGCCAGATATTTGGTCACCAGGATATTATACGATACTTTAATTACTTATACTGACATTAAAGAACCTGAACTGGATCCAGAGATTAAAGATCAAATCGATTTTTATAAATCTCAATGAGAAAATGAATAATTAAACTTTTACTGGATAGTGCGGTCTAACCA
>CAYZKX010000083.1:0-9035 GCA_964479055.1 uncultured Flavobacteriaceae bacterium | reverse complement strand
AATTACAGCGCTACCTTGAGGCTATAAAACGTTCATTTACTGATTCTCAAGGAAGAAATGAAATCATTGCAGACATTGAAGCCCGCATTGCCGAGCTCTTTAACGAACGCATTGAAAATGAAAAGCAAGTTATTGGAATAAAAGAAGTAGAAGAAGTCATTACCATAATGGGGCAACCAGAAGATTATATGGTAGATGAAGAAATATTTGATGACGAACCGCGAATGCGCTATACGACGTCTTCTGCCAGAAAACTATTCAGAGATACTGAAAATGCCTACATAGGTGGTGTTTCGGCAGGATTAGGACATTATTTAAACATTGATCCACTTTGGATACGAATTGCATGGATCGTATTGTTCTTTGGGGCAGGAACCGGAATACTTATTTATATCCTACTATGGATTTTAATGCCAGCAGCTGAAACAACTGCCGATAAACTGGCAATGTCGGGAAAGCCTGTTAACATTACTAATATAGAAGAAAAAGTAAAAGAAGGGTTTAGTAATGTTAAAGATACTATTGAAGATGTTGCAGATCGTGTTGCCAATGGCGATTACAATAAAACTGGCGATCGTGTTCAAAAAACATCTCGATCATTTTTCGATGCCCTTGGTAACCTTATATTATTTTTCTTTAAAATATTTGCCAAATTCATTGGTATCATATTGATAATTGTAGGTGCCTCCACTTTAATTGGACTCATCGTAGGCTTATTATCTGCTGGTGTGGCCGATCTGTTCCAGTTCCCAGGTGTAGATTTTGCGGATGCTGTAAATTCGACGTCACTGCCAATTTGGGTCGTGTCTATATTAGTGTTATTTGCTGTTGGAATACCATTTTTCTATGTATTCTTCTTAGGCCTGAAGATATTGGTAACAAACTTAAAATCTATAGGTCGGGTTGCACACTTTACACTATTGGCACTTTGGTTATCGTCAATTGTTACATTGGCAATATTTGCAGCCAAAGAAGTGGCCGAATATTCCAGAGAAGGCAACTTCACTGAAACTTACGAACTCGATATTACGGCAAATGACACTTTGAGAGTAACCATGGTAAACAATAACAGATATGCCAGTGATTATGGTAGAGGAAATGATTTTGATATCGTATTTAATGAAAACGACGAGAAGCATATCTACTCCAATGATGTGAGATTTGTATTGCGCTCAACAAGTGATTCCATAGCTTCATTGCGTATTGAAAAAAACGCGAGAGGAAGAAGTTATCAGGATGCTAGAGAACGCGCTGAGGCGATAGAATACAATTATATACTGGAAAACGGTAAACTTAAGTTGGATAATTATTTCCTAACTGATTTTGCCAATAAGTTTAGAGATCAGGATGTACGCGTAACACTTTATATGCCAGAAGGTAGTGTGGTGTATGCCGATGACAATGTAAAACACAGACGTTATTGGACGTACAGTTATGATCTGCTTAAACGCGGAATGGAGAAGAAATTTTTGAAAATCATTGATGACGACATCATCTGCCTGGATTGTGACAGAGTGAAGGTGAACATCAATATACAGGATGAAGACTCTAAGTTTCAACTGGATGAAAACGGATTGGAAATAAAAGAAGACGATCTTAATATCAAAGTGACCAGAGACAGTGTTATTAGAGAAACTGAGAGTACCGAAACACGTATCGATTCATCAGGCATAAACATTAGAACTAAGGACAATTAACAGTTCATCATTAAATAACTACAATTCGGTTATTAATAATTAAAAGAAACTAAATAAACACATAATTTTAAATCATCAATCAAATGAAATGGTATATAACTCTAAAATCTTTAGCAACTGTTTTGCTACTTGTTATAGCTAATCAAGCAGTAGCACAAGTTGCTAAAGAATCTGAGTTGTTCAAACAATTAAGTGCAAATGATAGCTTATTATTTGAAGTAAGTTTTAATAAATGCCAGCTAATTGCAATTGATGATATCATAGCCGATGATCTTGAATTTTATCACGATCAAGGTGGCATTACAAATTCTAAAAAGCAATTTATGGAGATCATGAATAATGGAATTTGCAACCCAACTAACAAAACTAAGTCTCGTAGAGAACTAGTTAAAGGTACATTAGAGGTGTTTCCACTGTACCAAAATGGAGAATTATATGGTGCTTTGCAAAGTGGTGAGCATCGTTTTTTTGAAAGTTATAATGGTCAACAGGAAACAAAAGGAAGTATCGCTAAATTTTCGCATTTATGGTTAAAAGATGATAACAATTGGATTCTAAAACGGGTTATTAGCTATGATCATAAATCACAAACTAAATAATATTAAAAATCAATTAAAAAACGAATAGTTATGACAACTCTAACAAAATTTATTGTAGGCCTCATTATTAGTATATGCCTATTCTCATGCAACCTAGATCTTGGAAACGGATTTGGAGTTCGTGGTAATGGCAATGTAGAAACAGTGGAACGAGAAATCCCAACTGATTTTGACGAAATAAAAGTGAGTCGTGGATTAGACGTCTATCTCACGCAAGGTGATGATATTGCCCTTGAAGTCCAGGCCGATGAGAACTTACACGATATTATTATGACTGAAGTAGAAAACAACGTACTTCGTATTTATGCCGATGAAAATATTTCGTATGCTTCGTCTCGCAAGGTAATGGTAAGCTTCAAGGATATCAGCAAAATTACAGCTACCAGTGGCAGCGATGTTTATTCTACCAATACAATAAAAGTAGATGATATTGAATTATCAACCACAAGTGGCAGTGATATGGAACTGGATATTGAAGCCAATGTGATTGACTGCAGCTCAACCAGTGGAAGCGACTTGCGCTTATCGGGAATAACTAATAAATTATACGCATCCGCAACCAGCGGAAGCGATATTAAAGCTGGGAATCTTGAAACTAAAATATGCGAAGCTAAAGCTACAAGTGGTTCAGATATAACAGTACGTACAACTGATGAGCTCTATGCCAAAGCGAGTAGCGGCGGAGATATCAAATATTACGGAAATCCAGAAAAGTTAAGTAAAAACGAAGGTGTTTCTGGTGACATCAAAAAACAATAACTAATCAATCTTTCTCGAGTTGGTATCGAGACTCTTTCCATAAAGAGTATTTAACCAATCATGTTTTACCATCCCGACGATTTCAGTCGGGATGGTTTTTTTATGCTTCTACTGGAGATTCTTTAGCAGCCAAATACCTTTCAGCATCCAATGCCGCCATACAGCCTGTACCTGCAGCAGTGACCGCCTGTCGGTATACATGGTCGGCCGCATCACCACTAACAAATACTCCTTCTATATTAGTTTTAGAACTACCTGGTGTATTAATAATATATCCCGTTTCGTCAAGTTCTAGAATGTCCTTGAAAATATCTGTATTAGGTTGATGACCTATGGCCACGAAAAATCCAGTCGCAGGAATTTCAAATGATTCTCCAGTGACATTATTTCGAGCTTTCACACCAGTTACTACTTGCCCATCCCCTAGTACCTCTTCAGTTTCAGTGTTCAACAAGATCTCGATATTTTCAGTATTTCTAACTCGTGCTTCCATAATCTTAGATGCTCTAAAGGCATCTCTACGAACCAACATGGTCACTTTTTTGCAGAGTTTAGATAAATAATGGGCCTCTTCACAAGCAGAATCTCCAGCACCAACAATGACTACTTCTTGATCGCGATAGAAAAAGCCATCACATACGGCACAGGCCGAAACACCGCCACCTAATTGCAAATATTTTTGTTCCGATTCCAAGCCCAGATATTTTGCTGATGCACCAGTAGAGATGATAACTGTATCACAATGTATTTCCGTGGTTTCATTGACCCAAACCTTATGTACTGGTCCAGTAAAGTCAACTTTAGTAATCCAACCATCTCTGACATCGGTTCCAAAGCGTTCAGCTTGTTGTTGAAATTCTATCATCATTTCTGGGCCTGACACACCCTTGGGGTAACCTGGATAATTTTCAACATCGGTAGTCGTGGTTAACTGACCACCCGGTTGACTCCCTTGATATAATACTGGAGCCATATTCGCCCTAGCCGCATATATTGCCGCAGTGTAACCAGCCGGACCTGATCCTATTATTAAACATTTTACATGTTCTATGTTATCTGACATTTTGTTTCAATTTTTATCTAAACAAAAGTAGAATTTTTGATGAAAACCTTACACTTAAGTTATCAACAGATGTTAAGCAATTTGAATGGCAATTGATTCCAGTTTAGTAATAATTGAATTTAGTCTGGATTATTTCGTTATAATGTTTAATTTTACTGAGCTCAAGCGTAAATGAACTATGAAAAAGATTTATGTGAAAAACCAATTTATTTTGGTATTTCTTACCGTGTGTTTAACACCTGCATTTATAACCGCGCAACAATTTAGGAGAATTGAAGTTCAAGCGGACCTAGGGCATCTAGCCAATACCAATGGTGTTGCTGTAGCCGATTTTGATCAGGACAATGATCTTGACATTTTAATAGTAGGTGAAGCTTCTTATATCCCTTCTAACCCCAATTCATTGGTGCGTCTACTTAGTAATAATAATGATGGTAGTTTTACCGACATTACCGAAAGCTCCAATATTGAACAAGGCTTTTTTCACGATATCTCATCTTTAGAAGGCTTTGATGTGGGCGATAAAATGGCGGCTTCATGGGGTGATTATGATAATGACGGCTATCCCGATTTTTATATCTCCAGTGCAGTTCAAAGTCAGCTGTACCACAATAATGGCAATGGCACATTTACCAATGTTACCGATGATGCCGGTTTAGAATCCTATTGCGAGAATTGCTATTTCTCGGGTGCCACATGGTGGGATTATGATAATGATGGCCTATTGGATCTTTATATCACCGACTATAATTTTATTTCCGACAATAAATTATATCGGAATCTGGGTAATGGTTCATTTGATTTGATTAGTGATGTGAATATTGCTGGAAATTCGAATAGTTTTTCGTCTATACCTGTAGACGCCAATGGCGATGAATTCATGGATCTTTACATTGCTAATGATTTTGATCAGCAAAACTTTTTACTAATTAATCAAAACGGAAACGCATTTACCGAAGAAGCTCTAGATTATGGCCTAGGTGATTTTTTTGACGGCATGGGTCTGGCCACTAGTGATTATGATAATGATGGACTTTTTGAAATTCTGATCACCAATATCAAGGAAAATGGATTCTACGTTAACGATGGTAATGACAATTATGTGCAAACGGCTGAGCAATTGGGAATCTATGACACCGACTGGTCTTGGGGTGCGTTGTTTTCAGATTTCAATTTTGACGGTTACGAAGATCTATTAATTGCAAATGGATTTACAAACAATAACAGTAATGATTTTTTTGTCAATATTCCAGATGGTGGAATGCGAGATTTTGTTCAATTTGATCCAACCGAAAATCCAGTACAGGATTCTACTAGTAGAAGTGTTGTTGCCTTTGATTTTGATAATGATGGTGATGAAGATATCATAGTGAGTAACTTTAGAAATGAGGTCTTCCTTTATGAAAATAGAAGTGTTGACACCTATTTCGCCAATGACACTCCAGGGAATTGGTTGAAAGTACACTTAGAAGGTACCATTTCCAACAGAAATGCCTTTGGCTCGAAAGTAGAACTTCAAACAACGGACCTCCTGCAACATAGATGGTATCATGGCGCGGGCTACCAATCGCAATCCATTAAACCAATTCATTTTGGATTGGCCAATGCCACTAATGTTCAAAGTATTGCAGTAACCTGGCCAAATGGTGTAACTGAAGTCTTTAATAATATTGACATTAACCAAACCATCAAAATTGTAGAAGGAAATGGTCTTACAATAGAAGATAATAATACAGCTATTAAGATTCCTGGATGCACCAATCAAGATTCATGCAACTATGATGAACTGGCAACTGTTAATGACGGATCATGCGTGTTTTTAGATCAAGGTAGTATTACAGGAGACACCACAGTTTTTCCATTGTCGGAAGAAGTTTATTCCTATGGCCCAAGTATTGGAGACATTTACGAATGGACCGTGACCAATGGTGAAATCATAGCAGGCGCTGGCACCAATGCCATTACGGTTAAATGGAATGTAGCATCTCACGGTTCAGTATCTATTATTAATAGAGATGAAAATTGTGCCACTGAGGCCGTTACCTTAGATGTTACCATTGAAGTACCTGGAGAAGCTGAAGGTGATTTTTCAATTGCGCGATTCTGGAATGAGCTATTATTGGAAGCTATTCGAAATGATTTTGCCAGACCTACTGTGCATGCGCGTAATCTATTCCATACCAGCGCAGCGATGTATGATTCCTGGGCAATATATGATGAGGTCGCTCTACCTTATTTCTTAGGTAATACGGTACACGGCTTCACCACTCCATTTGATGGATTTACATCCATTGAAGATGCAACTGAAAGTGTAAAGAAAACTATCAGTTATGCGGCTTACCGAATTTTACGCCATCGTTTTATAGCCTCACCTGGAGGTGATGAAACCTTGGAAACTTTTGATGATCTTATGAACCTTTTGGGATATGATACCAGTTTTGATTCGGTTGATTATTCTACAGGAAACCCAGCTGCACTTGGTAATTACATAGCCGATAAAATAATTGAATTTGGGTTACAGGATGGTTCTAATGAAGGGTTAGAATATGGCAACCTCTATTATGAACCAGTGAATGATCCGTTGATCCCTGATCTTGAAGGTAATCCTAATATTACCGATCCTAATAGATGGCAACCACTGTCTCTTGAAGTATTTATTGATCAAAGTGGTAATATACTTGAAGAAACAACACCTGAATTTCTTAGCCCTGAATGGGGTAATGCACTACCATTTTCGCTAACAAATGATGATTTATCCACTTTTTCAAGAGATGGGGACAATTACAATGTATTCTACGATCCAGGAGCCCCGCCTTACATAGGTGATGATGTTGAAGAAAGTGATCTTTACAAATGGGGATTTAGTTTGGTTTCGGTGTGGCAATCGCATTTGGATCCAACTGATGGTGTTATGTGGGATATATCACCGCGATCAATTGGTAATATTGATTCATCACAATTCCCAACCGAATTTAGTGATTATGATCAATTTTACAATTTAATGGATGGCGGTGACATTAGTGTAGGGCATGCTACCAACCCGGTTACTGGACAAGCTTATGAACCACAATTAGTACCTCGTGGAGACTACACCCGAATATTAGCCGAATTCTGGGCGGACGGTCCAGATTCTGAAACACCACCAGGACATTGGTTCACAATATTAAATTATGTTAGTGATAATCCTTTATTAGAGAAGAAAATAAATGGTGAAGGTGAAACGGTAAGCAATTTGGAGTGGGATGTAAAGACGTATTTTGCACTTGGTGGCGCCATGCATGACTCGGCTATTGCAGCTTGGGGAGTAAAGGGATGGTACGACTATATAAGACCAATATCAGCAATCAGATATATGGCTGATCAAGGTCAAAGCACCGATAATACCTTATCTAACTACAATGCAAATGGCATACCTCTAATTGAAGGTCTAATAGAAGTGGTTCAGGCCGATGATCCTTTGGTAGATATACACCCAGACAATGAAGGTAAAATCAAATTATACACCTGGCGTGGTCATACATATATAGAGAATACAGAAGAAGATGTTGCAGGCGTAGGTTGGATTCTGGCTGAAAACTGGTGGCCGTATCAACGTCCGTCCTTTGTTACACCTCCTTTTGCGGGCTATGTATCGGGGCATTCTACATACTCACGTGCCGCTGCAGAAATGATGACACAACTTACTGGATCGGCATTTTTCCCAGGAGGAATCGGTGAATTTGAAGCTAAAGAAAATGAATTTTTAGTTTTTGAAGATGGACCAAGCCAAGATGTAATATTGCAATGGGCGACCTATCGAGACGCTTCAGACCAATGTAGTTTATCACGTATTTGGGGTGGCATTCATCCACCTATGGATGATATCCCAGGACGCCTTATAGGGGAACAAATTGGTAATGAAGCATATGAACTGGCCGAAGTGTATTTTAATGGCATAGTACCTGAAGAACCTGAAGAAGGTGGACCAATGGTACTTTATCCAAATCCTGTTGAGAATTTTACTAATATCACAATTACCAATACCGAAGACACAATGGAGTTTGCACTATCTGACATTGCTGGACGTCTAATACCTATCCTACCAGAATTTAATGAAGATAATAATAGAACTACAATTTTTATTAGTGACCTATCCTCGGGAATATACTTCTTGAGAAGTGCTTCGCGAACCTGGAAAATAATAGTGCGTTAGATTTTATTTAAATGGTTGTATTATCAAGCCGGTCTAACACATAGCCACCATCAAATTTACCCGAGAAGAACTGAATTAAGTAGCCTTCCCATTCATCCACTTTATCGTCATTTCCAAGTTCATAATACGATTCGGTAATGAGCTTATACACTCTAAAGACAACACCCGGTCTATCCCAATATGATGTTTTGTACGTCCAAAAACAATCAAGCAGAGGTTGCAAAGTAGTGAATGCCGAGTTGTAATCGTCATTATAGTAATAATCTAGTGCTCTAAAAAACTCATCGTCATTGCATTG
Organism: uncultured Flavobacteriaceae bacterium; assembly: GCA_964479055.1. Taxonomy (GTDB): domain Bacteria; phylum Bacteroidota; class Bacteroidia; order Flavobacteriales; family Flavobacteriaceae; genus CAYZKX01. The sequence continues at coordinate 427 of CAYZKX010000083.1, read as the reverse complement.
AGCCGAAGCAGTGTTAATGCTTATTAAACTTACACTAATTAATAAGGTTGCTATAATTGATACCTTTTTTACGAATAACATATTCTTTTTTTTTAATTTGAAGTTATCCCTTTTGATAAAGGGTCTAATTTTTCTTTGTATTTGTCGTGTCCTTTTTTACCGTTTTATCACTCTTTTTTTTAGTTGGTTTACTAGTCTGCTTCTTTTTTTTCTTAGCAACCAAGCCATTTTTATTCTTCTTAAGCTCCGTTAATTCCTTCTTGTAAAGTAATTCTTTGTCATAATCCTCTTCTTCAAAATACGCAATAAGTTTAGTATAACATTGTTCTAATTCTTCATACATTTCTTCACGTGTCAACCCTGTTTTGTTATGCCTGGTATCCTCATTGGATTCCATACTGAAAAATGCATTTTTAAGTCCTTTTAC
>CAYZKX010000082.1:0-9054 GCA_964479055.1 uncultured Flavobacteriaceae bacterium | reverse complement strand
ATTAATTTAGACTTCAATGCAAGAAATCAACATAAAATGAATACAATGCCAGTCTGTGAGATACCCCCGTCACTAAAAACTGGCTAAATAAGAGAGCATAAAGGCGCCTATCATTTATTTTTTCCTTAATGTTATAGAGCTCCAAATAGATTTCCACCTGCAATATAACCTACGTTTGGTGTAATTAGTTGCTAATAAATAACATAAAAGATGATCAAAGTATTAGTCGCAGATCATCATCCTATTATTCGGACAGGTTTAAAAATGCTTTTCGAAACGTCTCCGGATATTCAGGTTATTGGAAGCGTCACTTCTGGTAAAGAACTATTTGACTTTGTCGGGAGGACTCCTGTTGATGTGGTGCTTTCTGAAATTGATTTACCTGAGCTTAATGGAATTACTGCGCTGCGAACCCTAAAAAAAGAGTATAGTGATGTAAAAGTCATTATGTTTAGCTCTCACCCTGAAGAAATTTATGCCGTAAGTACTATTAAGGCTGGGGCTTCTGGTTATTTAACCAAAACTGTTAGTACACAAACCATTAAAGATGCCATAATCAAAGTTTATAGTGGTGGCATTTACATCAGTAATCAACTCGCGCAACGCCTTGCTTTTGATGAACGAGGTAATAAGCCAAGTAAGCTTTATAAAAAATTATCAATGCGTGAAGTTGAAGTTCTTAAATTGTTGTCTTCAGGGCGTAAGAACAAAGAAATTGCTCTAGAACTGGACATCAATGAAAAAACAGTAAGTACTTATAAAGCAAGATTAATGAAAAAGTTAAATGTGACTAATTTGGTAGATCTCATTAATCAAGCAAGACATCTCGAATTGGGTTGATCAAAGTACACGGTTTAGTTTTCTACTCAGTAACATCTTTAAATTAGAATAGTTTAGTACATCTTCTAAAAGTGCTTTATTGTTACTTTTATCATCCAAAGTTTCCTGTTTGAAACCGTTTACTTTTTGATCGATCAAAAAGCAACGCAAACTTAAAATAGTTTCGTTTACCAATTGGGCTATACCGTGTGACTTTTCTTTTGGAAATATGTTTTTCCGTTCCCAATCATGTAAATTATAACGTTCCTCATTCATTAATATAGTCGTAATCTCATTGGCCATCTCGCGTTCTACTTGATTAATGAAATCCCTTAAATGAAAATCACTGGATTGATTTAATCTATCAATGATAGTATAATACAACGTCCTGAAATTGTCATTACTAAATTCCATTTCATCTTCCTGGAGATCTAAATATATTTTTTCAAACACTTTAGCCTCGTGAATAACAGGCTCAAGAGTAAGCTCACCATCATCATTTTCTTTTAAAACGAGATCTTCAAATTGTTCATCTTTATTCCCATAGAGCAACAGAATCTCAATTATTTTGCGCTCTAATTCATATTGAATATCAACTTTTTGAGCTTGTTGCTTCTGTTCCTTTATAACTTCAAACGCACGTTTTTGTGCTACCTTGTAGTCGCGGTTTAAGTTTTGAAAGTCCTTTTTGTTTATTTGGGCAAGCGTATTAAAAAGAACATCTTCACTAATATCCATGATCTTGGCACATTCTTGAATATACACCTCTTTCTTGATCTGATCAGGAATTTTAGAAATGCTATTCACGATCTCTCTGATGGTCTCGGCCTTTTTTATGGGATCATTTTTTGTGTCCTCTACTAACAGTGATGCCTTAAACTGAATAAAATCCTTGGCGTGTTCATCGAGGAATAAAGTCAGTTCTTCAAAAGTATTCTGCTTGGCGAAACTATCGGGATCCTCCCCTTCTGGAAAAGAACACACCTTCACATTCATGCCTTGCTCTAATATAAGATCTATTCCTCTTAATGAGGCACGCACACCAGCTGGATCGCCATCAAATAGAACCGTAATATTCTTGGTCAAGCGATTGATCAATCTAATCTGTTCTGAGGTCAATGCGGTACCTGATGAAGCAACCACATTTTTTATTCCGGTTTGATGAAACTGAATAACATCGGTATAGCCTTCAACCAAATAACAGTTGTCTTCTTTGGCAATACTTTGCTTGGCATAATAAATCCCATATAACACCTTACTCTTGTGATAAATGTCACTTTCGGGTGAGTTGACATATTTGGCTGCTTTTTTGTCCTGCCCTAAAATACGACCGCCAAACCCCAAAACACGTCCGGACATACTGTGAATAGGAAACAGCACACGTCCTTTAAAACGGTCAAACTGCTTTTCGTCTTTAACAATAGTCAATCCTGTTTTTTCAAGATATTCTAATTGATAGCCGTTGTTCAACGCATGGTCTGTAAATGCACGCCAGTCATTTAATGCATATCCCAATTGAAACTTCTTAATTGTTTCTTCAGTAAATCCACGTTCTTTAAAATAACTCAAACCAATGGCTTGACCTTGCTCAGATTGATGTAGTACATCTTGAAAATAAGTATTAGCAAATTCACTAACCAGGTATAGACTTTCTCTTTCGTTGGCCTTTAGTTTTTCTTCATTGGTCTGTTCAGTTTCTTCAATTTCAATGTTGTACTTCTTTGCTAAATATTTTATGGCTTCAGGATAGGTAAAGTGTTCGTGTTCCATTAAAAAAGAAACCACAGTACCTCCTTTACCCGATGAAAAATCTTTCCAAATCTGTTTAACTGGGGACACCATAAAACTGGGGGTTCTCTCATCACTAAATGGACTTAAGCCCTTAAAATTACTCCCAGCTTTTTTGAGCTGAACAAAATCACCAATGACCTCCTCAACTCGAGCGGTTTCAAAAACTTTATCTATGGTTGATTTCGATATCAAGATGTCAAATTTAAAGAGAAAGTAAATTTAACTAAAAGAACTTTCTTATGAAATTAATAGGCATTCATCTTTTTAAAAATGATTCTAATTTATTTTGGAATATGCCCGAGCAAATTCTTAAAATTGCTACCTTTATCAGCACAAGAAAAATAAAAATTTGTTATGAAGTTTTATATTAAAGCAATTGTCTTTTCTCTGGCATTAGTATGTCTTAGTTGTGGTAGCGATAACACTACAGGCGGCGGTGGTGACGATGGTCCTGTTGAACCTATTTTGAGTGATGAGATTAGAGTCTACAACCCTGATCTATTTCACAATGGGTTGGCTTTACTAATTGAAAATGGCGGCACTACAGCATATCTTGTTAATAAAGAAGGAGAGCGCTTATTCACTTGGACCTTTGATTCTAATCTCGGCAATGATCTCGAATTATTACCTGACGGACGTGTTATTGGGATCTTTAAAGTGGACGATCCTGAAATCACTGCAGGGGGATTTGGTGGTGTTGTTAAAATAATAAATCCAGACATGTCAGTAGATTGGGAATTTGAATATTCAACAAACACTTACATAGCACATCATGATGTTGAGTTACTTCCCAATGGCAATGTGCTCATTATGGTTTGGGAATCTATAGACATGACTACAGCTCAACAAGCTGGTGTGCAAACAACAGCCGACATTATTCCTGAAAAACTCATTGAAGTTGACCCTTCTACCGATCAAATTGTCTGGGAATGGCGTGCGTGGGATCACATTATACAAGATGTGGATATGAACCTCCCAAATTTTGGAGTTGTTGCAGACAATCCCCAACGTATTGATTTTAATCTTAATGCAGGCGCCAATGGTGATATTATGCATGCCAATTCAATTGACTATGACGCAGTAAAAGACGTTATTTACATGAGTGTAAATTTTTATAATGAAGTTTGGGTGATTGATCACAGTACTACAACTGCCGAAGCTGCTGGTAGCACAGGTGGAACTTATGGTAAAGGGGGCGACCTTTTATATCGTTTTGGTAATCCTGCAGCGTACAATAATCCTATGGGAACAGCGATGTTTGACAAAAATCACTTTGCCAATATATTAGAAAATGGTGAACCTGGATCAGGTAATTTATTGATCTATGTCAATGGGGAAACTGCTCAACAATCTACGGTCTATGAATTGGATATGCCCGACACCTTTGATCTTTTACCAAATACTGATAATGAACCCGGTGTAGTTTGGGATTTTACAGATAGTGATTTGTACTTTCCTCGATTGTCAGGTGCCTCACGATTATCAAACGGTAATACGTTGATTTGTGAAGGTGATTATGGGTATTGGGAAGTAACTCCTTCAGGGGAAGTCGCCTGGAAATATGAAGGTGAGATCAATTTCTGGAGAGGTTATGGCTATGACCTAGATTATCCAGGGTTAACACCTTTAGGACTGATTTTCTAAAAAAAATATCCTGAAAAATCAGGATATTTTAATCGAAAACTTAGCATAATATTAGAACTAATCCATATCAAATCTTAGTCCTACCGAAATATTATTTTGATCTATTTCTTGATCTTTAAAGATGGTATTGAGATCGTATTTCACATAAACTGCAGTATGTCCAAAAGCTAGATAACCACTAAGACCATAAATAAAATCGCTAGTATTATATCCGCCTTTAAATTTATCCTTAACATCGCGTCCATCTACCTCATATTTTAATTTTTGTAAGGTGGCCAATGTAAGGCCTGCATAACCACCTACGCCTATTTTAAATTGTCTTCGCGTAGTATATCTAAAGTAGTTTTCACGCTCAATCTTCTTTGATGGGCCAAATTCAAAATGCAAAGGAAACACCAACTGGGTCGTTCTAAATTTCGCCTTGTCCAAATCCAATGGAAACTCTTCTAACATGATGTTATCACCTTCCCTCACAAAATACATGTTGTCCTTAATATTCAATTTGTTCCAGATTATCGAAAAGCCGTACTTCACTCTAATGGCATTGGAATTTTGTAGTAATCTAGTTTTCCAAGCCCAACCCAATTCAACAAATCCAGAGCCTCCTAATTTATATGGCGAATCATCTATATCCTGCCCTTCAATTATAGCATTGTTAAATCCGATAGCAAATACAAGATCGCATGTTGTGCGTCGATCATACTTCTTTGGTTTGTTCTTATTACTTATACGAATGTATGTCCAATCATCATCGTCATCATTTTCCGGTCCAATTGAAATATCAAATTTATTCGAGGCTGATTCTACCTTGTAATCTGAACTGTTACGCTCTAATAGTGCAATTTTATTATTAATAATGGCAATGCGATCTTCAATATTAGAGGCATGTTTTTGAGCCGCTTGTTTTTTTAAAGATTCAGCTTCTTCTTTTGTGATTTCCTGCTTATCAAGGCGCTTATTTATCGCCTCTACCTCTGCTTTAAGTAATTCTCGTTCTTCAGCCTTTACACGCTCTATTTGTTCTTTTAAATCCTCAATCCTTTCAGCATTGGTTTGCGAATTGTCAGTATCCTGAGCCATTGAAAAGAAAGGGCTACCACATAAAAATAAGACCACTAAAATTTTAGTAATTGTTTGCATAACTGTTCGTTTTTTGATGTTTATAGTTTAATAATTGATGACATTATTTTGTTGATGGTTAGTGCATATTTAATAGCCTTAACATTAATTATCTCTTTCAATTACGGCATTCTTAACAATGACATAACCGGACTCCAAGGTTTCAAATACTTTATCTCTAAATGATTTATCAAGTTCAAACTCCACCTCTTGCAGTAAGGCCATAGCATCAACGGTATTTTTTGAATTATCGTAACTTTCTTGTAACATAAGTTCTTTTTGAGCTGCAATGAGTAAAGCTTCTATCTCAGTATCAGTCACTTCTTTTTTAGAATTTTGAAGTTGTTGAATTCTCAGGGCCACTTCCTGCACTTTCAAATCTTGGACAGTCATTGCTTGAAGGTCTTTTTCATCTTGTCTTTCCGCCAAAGTATGTTCAACAACTACTTGGGCTTCTTCCTGTGCTTTATAAGGACTAATCGCTTCTGTAGGTGTTTGAATTGGTGTGTTATTTTCATCTTTAGCTGCGGTTGAGTTTTCTAAAACATCTTGCTCATACACCTTTGTATTTTCGAGGATCTTTATTTCTTCTTCTGATTCAGTCTCAACCACCACAGCATCTGTGTTGGAAATACTATTTGTGTCATTTATCTCAGTAGGACTCACAACAGTTTCTGATTCAATAGTTTTAGTTTCTTTATTCAATATTAAAGTAAAAGCCAACAGCCCAATTACACTTGCCGCAATTCCCAACCACCACCAATTTTTAGGTGAAACTGATGATCCTTCAGCATCTAATTTTTCACTTAATCTGTCCCAAGCGTCTGCGCTTGGTTTCAAGTGGCGTTGTTCCAGCTTATCCTTAATCTTTTCTTCAAATTTAATTGGTGCCATTGTTCGCTGTGTTTAATGATTTGATCCCTTCTTGTAATAATTTACGTGCTTTAAATAACTGACTCTTTGAAGTGCCTTCTGTTATATTCAACATTTTAGCAATCTCATGATGTTTATAACCTTCTATGGCGTACATGTTAAACACCATTCTATAGCCGTCAGGAAGATTATCTATCAGTAGTTGAATTTCGGCCACCGTCATTTGTGATTCTGTACTATCAATCACTTTATCATGTACTTCGATATTATCAGTAGCAAATTCAATTTTTTTTTGAGCTCTTAAATATGAAATACATTCGCGTACCATAATACGTCTTACCCATCCTTCAAAGCTACCTTCGTTACGAAAGGTTTTTATATTCTGAAAGGTTTTAAAAAACCCGTTAAGCATAACTTCTTCGGCAAAATGAACATCTCTTATGTAATATCTACACACACTTAACATTTTTGGTGCATAAAGATCAAACAACGTGCGTTGGGCATCACGATCGTTTTTTACAGCTCTCTTAATTAGCTGTGTTTCATTTTTGTGCAATTGAATGACTTTCAACAGAGGGTTCATTTAGTCTTCTAATTTTAAAGACGCAATAATTATGCAAATGGTTGCCTTACTCAAATAATTTTTAAATATAATTAATTAACTTAGGCCGAAACCTATACAAACAAGACATGAAACACGCGATATTCTTTCTATTGTTTAGTTCGTGTTTTGTTTTTGGTCAGCGCAGTAAGGTTTCAGTTGCAAAAATACATTATGACCAAAGTAATTACCTACAAGCTAAAACTGAAATCGACAATGCAATCAAAGACCAATCTACTTGGGATGATGAAGACACTTGGATTACTCGAGGTAACATATACTTTGCAATAGGAATTTCAGAGAAGGAAGATTTCAAAAATCACAAACACAATGTGTTTGACGAAGCCTATGAGTCGTATAAAAAAGCACTTGAATTAATTGGGGATAAAAATTTAAAATCCAAGCAAATTTATAGTAATCTCGAAGTGATTGGGAGTCACATGTTAAATGAGGGCGTTGCCTATTACAATAATGCCGATTACCAAACTGCTATCGAAAAGAACATTATTGCAAGTGATATTAGTGAGATTCTTAAAGCGCCTGACGGTCTTGCCTATTTCAATCTTGCCATGTCATACGACAGACTAAACAACTATAACCGTGCAAATGCAAACTACACTAAGGCCATGAATGCTGGATACAATGGAGAAAGTTGTTGTTTGTTCATAATAAGCAATTTCAAAAAATTAGGTCAAGACGAAAATGCAATAAATATGTTAACCGATTGCAGAATAAAATATCCTAATAATAACGACCTACTTCTTTCAGAATTGAACATGTTTTTACAATCTGAAAATTATTCCAATGCCCGATTATTATTAAGTCAAGCCTTAGCTAATGACCCAAATAATAAGGTACTTTATTTTACTTCAGGTGTAGTGCATGAAAAGTTATTGGATCTGGACCAGGCAGAACGTGATTATAAAAAGGCCCTAGAGATTAGTCCGGAGTATTTGGATGCTTTATACAATTTAGGAGCGCTGTATTATAATCAATCGGCTAAGATTTTTCAAAAAGCTAATGACATCACCGATGATGAACTTTACCTGACAGAAAAGAACCTTGGATTAGCTTTCATGAAAAAAGCCAAACCACATTTTGAAAAGGCCAATGTTTTGCAGCCTAATAATGAAAGTGTGTTATATGCTTTACAACAAATCTACTTAAGCTTGGAAGAGCTTGACAATTTTCAAAAAATAAAAGCACAGCTAGATAAACTTAAAAACTAGTCTACTTTTTTCGATCAATCACATAATCAACCATAGTGTTTAGTGCCGTTTTGAATTCAGAATCGGGATAGTTAATCAGTAAATTCATGGCCTCATCTCTAAATTGTCTCATTTTAGAAGTGGCATAATCTAAGCCACCTTGGTCCTTGACAAAGGCAATAACTTCTTTGACGCGTTTTTTGTTTTTATTGTGATTTTTAATTGAATTAATAAGCCAATCCTGATCTTTCTTTGAGCTTGTATTCAATGTATATATAAGTGGCAAGGTCATTTTTTGTTCTTTGATGTCTATGCCTGTTGGTTTGCCTATTTTTTCTTCCCCATAATCAAAGAGGTCATCTTTAATTTGGAAAGCCATGCCAATCAATTCACCAAATTTGCGCATGGTCTCAACATCTGCTGAATTGGGTCGTACCGAAGCTGCACCTAAACTGGTGCAAGCGGCTATTAAAGTTGCTGTTTTTTGCCTAATAATTTCGTAGTATACTTCTTCTGTTATATCTAATTTTCTAGCTTTTTCAATTTGCAATAATTCGCCTTCACTCATCGCTTTTACGGCTACCGAAATTATTTTGAGTAGGTCAAAATCGTTGTTGTCTATACATAAAATCATACCCTTTGATAATAAATAATCCCCTACCAAAACAGCAATTTTATTCTTCCATAATGCATTAATTGAGAAAAAACCACGTCGTCTATTACTATCGTCCACGACATCATCATGTACTAAAGTCGCTGTATGAATCAATTCAATTACTGAAGCGCCTCTATATGTGCGTTCACTCACTTCGCCATTATTGAGCATTTTAGCAACTAAAAAAACAAACATGGGACGCATTTGCTTGCCTTTGCGATTAACAATATAATGCGTGATACGGTTTAATAGAGCCACCTTGGTGGACATAGACAATCTGAACTTCTGTTCAAAAAGATCCATCTCAAATGCAATAGGTTGCTTTATTTGTTCAACAATTTTCA
>CAYZKX010000081.1:5391-9316 GCA_964479055.1 uncultured Flavobacteriaceae bacterium | reverse complement strand
ACTGCTGACCTTGTAAATTAATAACTGTTGCTGTTTTGCCATTTTTGAATTGATAGATATCAATTGGTATGGTCATACCACCTTGATTGACATTGGCACTCATTTTAAGGCCTTCTAGCTTGCCCCAAGCTTCGAGACCTCCAGTGTTCTCAAAGTAATTATTGACAATCTCCTCAGCCGTTTGCGAGTGGGTCTGTAATGTAAAAGCACCAATTAAGGCTAATAATAGAATTTTGAAAGTTTTCATGTTAGTGTATTTATTGAATAATTTTTTTCTGAAATGCAAAAATACTAAATAGAATTGAGCTTATTCTTTAGGCATATTAAAAATAGAATCATCTACCTCGACATTGAACTCAACCGATTTAACCAGCATTTCTAAGGCCACCTGACCATTGAATTTGTTAATTTGTGAAAATGCCATTATTAATCCATCGACTTCTTGATAATCACTAAACTCAGTGATACCTGTGGCTCCTTTGGCAGGTCCAGAAGTGATGATATCCTCTGAAGCAATAGGCACAAAATTGTCCATATCAAAATAGAAGATATCTATGTTGTCTTCCTCTTTGCCATCTACAGTTTCAGGTTTTTTAGTCACCTTTAATTTATATACTTCAGAACCTTCATAGGTGTCTTTACCCACAAGTTCTACAGTATATCCTTTTTCATTGTAATTGTGAAATGGTCCAGCAATTTGATCATGAGCCTCTAGTTTTACGTTGTTTGACGATTCAGAATCTGATGCTTCTGCTTTTTGAGTTTGAAAGTTAGTAGCCCATGAATTCTCTCCGTCAAAAGCCTCGACAATAAAAGATGTGCCTTGTAAGTCTACATCAATAACATATCGGCCGTCTTTCATATAGGTCGCTACAAAAGGATAGTCTACACCTTGTTGTCGACCCACGCCAGTAACACGCATGTTTTCAACATTAGTCCAGGCATCCTTGCCGCCAACATTCTCCAAGTAATTATCAATTATTTCATCTGCAGTTTGAGCACTGGTTCCAGTAAAAACAAAAAGTGTAAATAGGGCAAATAGAAGTTTAAAAGTTTTCATAGTTGTAAATTAGTATTGATTGATACATACGTTTGACTCATAAGTTACAAAAATGTTACATTTATCTTTATAAACTTTTACAATTTGAACGCATCATGTGTTATGATATAAAAGCATTGTTAGAATCGCAATTAAAAAGAGCCCAGTTTCGAGGTGACTTGGCAGCAATTGAAGAAATTACTGAGCGTCTTGCGCCATTAACGGATCTGCCTTTGTATCATGTTTCGGGATTCAACCATCCAGATGTTTTAATTTATACCGACCGCTCTCCTAATTTTCCTGAGGTCGCGACCTGGGGATTAATACCACATTGGGTAAAGGACGCCGACGGGAAAAAAAATATTTGGAATCGCACATTAAATGCTCGTGGCGAAACTATTTTTGAAAAGCCTTCATTTAAACTTGCCGCACACGAAAAGCGCTGTTTGATCTATGTAGATGGCTTTTATGAACACCATCACTATAACGGTCAAACTTACCCTTTCTATATTTATCGTAAAGATCATCAACCGCTAATTCTAGCGGGATTATATAGTGAATGGACCGATCCTGATACTGGAGGTCAAATAGTATCGTTTACCATTGTTACAACCGAAGGTAATCCGTTGCTCTCAAAAATTCACAATAACCTAAAACTAAAAGGTCCACGCATGCCTTTGATATTAGAAGAAGGCACGGAAGATTTATGGCTTGAAACTATCGATAATGAGACCGATAAGGTAGAGATCATCAAATTAATACAATCGTATCCTGATGATGAATTGGCTTGTCATACTGTGGCCAAATTAAGGGGTAAAGCCTATCAAGGCAATGTTGAGCATATAGACGAGGAAGTTAATTATCCTGAATTAGAATTTGCAGTATAAATGAAATTTGGTCGTGTAGAAAATCCTGAAATCATTGATTTCACCTTGCCTGTTGATCACTTAGACACAAACCGCGTTTTAGAAAAGTACAAGGATGACAACTTTCCAGAGATTCATGTGGGCTGTTCAAAATGGAATCGGGCTGAACTTAAAGGCTTTTATCCCAGAGGGACCAAAGACGAGTTAGAATATTACTCCAGACAATTTAATTGTATTGAGCTCAATGCTACCTTTTACCGCATTTTTCCTAATGAAACTTTTATAAAGTGGCACGACAGAACGCCAAATAATTTTAAGTTCTTTATTAAAATGTATCAACGCGTGAGTCATTGGAATCGTTTGTTGGATGTTGACGACACCATCAATTCGTATTTATACGCAGCAGCGAACTTGAGAACCAAACTGGGAGGTGTTTTTATTCAATTCAATAAAAATTTTGCACCAAAAGATTTTGATAGGGTAGTCCAGTTCATAGAAAAATGGCCTAAGGACATACCATTAGCCATAGAATTTAGACATACCAATTGGTATAACGACAAGAGTATTGCAGAAGACCTTTTTCAATTGTTAGAAAACCATGGCATTGCAAATATTATTGTAGATACTGCAGGTCGCCGTGATCTCATGCATATGCGTTTGACCAACCACAGTGCATTTATTCGCTTTGTGGGCACCAATCATGAAAGTGATTTTACACGATTGGATGATTGGGTTAAAAGGTTGGAAAAATGGCAGGAACAAGGTATTAAACAGATCAATTTTTTTGTCCATCAAAACACCGAAAAGAGATCACCTGAACTGGCTCAGTATTTCATTAATAAATTGAATGCACAGCTAAAGGCCAATATTAAAGTACCACAGTTATTGACTTCAAAATAGAATAAGACTTAATTGTAGTTTGGAATTTATCCCAACTTTTTTATTAAAAGTTTAAAAAAAGATAAACAATATATTCGGGATTAGTATTTTTATGATCAAGAATTAATAAGATGAGATTTCATACCAGAAAATGGGTTAAACCCGAAGACCTCAATCCCAATGGCACCTTATTTGGTGGTCGTTTGTTAGAATGGATTGACGAAGAGGCTGCATTATATACCATAGTGCAATTGGATAACCCACATATTGTTACCAAGTTTATTACAGAGATCGATTTTAAAAGCTCAGCCAGAGAAGGTGATATCATAGAGATTGGGATTGATGTCGTGAAGTTTGGAACAGCATCGATTACCTTACGATGCGAGGTGCGCAATATGAAAACCCGAGATGCCATTATCACCATAGAAAAAATTGTGATGGTCAATCTTAATAAGGATGGTCAACCGGTTCCTCATCATAAAACTAAGGTTGAATTTATTAGTGACCGATTAAAAAGATAACATGATCCAAGTAAAGTTGTAGTTAAGGAGCCATTTATTTTTAAATTCAATCGATTTTTATCACTTTAAGACTTTGATATCTCCATTTAATTTACGAAATTAGAAGTCACCTAAGATCGTTTTCATCTGCTATTTGGAAACGATTTTCTTGCCTACTTAGTAAATTTTAACTCTATGAAAGTATTTGATGATAAGCACATTAAAAACGTAGTTTTTGTTGGAGCTCACAACAGTGGTAAAACAACTTTAGCAGAGACTATGCTTTTTGAAGCTGGTCTAATTAATAGGAGAGGAGCAGTAGAAAATAAGAATACTGTTTCAGATTTCCACGAAATTGAACACGAGAGAGGCACCTCAGTGTTCGCAACGCCATTGCATACAGAATGGCGTAACTACAAGATCAATATTATTGATACACCTGGTTTAGACGATTTTATGGGCGAAATTATTTCGTCCATTCGTGTTTCTGATACCATCGCAACAGTTATCGATGCCAAGAACGGTGTAGAAATTGGAACCGAAATAATATGGAATTATGTTGATCGCTACCGTAAACCAACCTTATTTGTGATCAATCAAATTGATCATCCAAATGCCAATTATGATGATACTATAAAGAG
>CAYZKX010000081.1:0-5381 GCA_964479055.1 uncultured Flavobacteriaceae bacterium | reverse complement strand
CGTGAATTGGTTGGTAACAATGCGGTTCAAATTCAATATCCATTGGTTATAGATGGCGCGCAATGCATTGTTGATGTCCTTAAAATGAAATGTTACAAATTTGGTCCAGAAGGAGGGAAGCCAGAAAAATTAGAAATCCCTGAAGACCAGCAGGATCTTGCAAACATGCTGCACAATGAATTGGTTGAAAAAGCGGCTGAGAACGATGAGGAACTTCTTGAGTTGTTTTTTGATAAAGGAACACTTAATGAAGATGAGATGCGTCAAGGTATTAAAGCAGGAATGTTGAATCACGAATTGTTTCCTATATTCTGTGTGTCGGCCATCAATGATATGGGCACAGGTAGATTAATGGGCTTTATTGACAATGTTGCACCAGCAGCGGCCGATCTTAAGCCAGAGCAAACTGTTGAAGGTGATGATATTGAGCCAACCGTTTCACAACCAACTGCACTTTTTGTTTTTAAAACATTACATCTTCCTAATTTAGGTCAAGTGACGTATTTCAAAGTGAAGTCTGGTGAGATTAAAGAAGGTACGCGTTTGAACAACTCCAGAACAGGAGATGTTGAGATCATCAATCAATTGTATATCATGGATGGCAAAAAACGCCAACAAGTAGATAAATTGACTGTTGGTGATATTGGTGCTACACTAAAACTTAAAGGAACCGAAACTAATGACACCTTATATAGTGGGAGTAAAAAGATATCGATCAAGCCAATTCAATATCCTGACCCTCGTATAGTGAAGGCGGTTTTTGCCACTAACAAAAATGATGAGGAGAAGTTGTTTGAAGCGCTTAAAAAGATTCATTCTCAAGACCCTACAGTGGTACTTAAGTATTCTAAAGAATCTAAGCAGCAACTTATTGGTTGTCAAGGTGAATTGCATTTAGCAACCATTAGATGGACACTGAAAAACTTATACGGCGTTGAAGCCGATTTCAAAAAGCGTAAGATCAACTATCGCGAAACTATTCAAAGACCAAGTTCAGCCAACTACCGACATAAAAAGCAGTCGGGTGGCGCAGGTCAGTTTGGTGAGGTGCATTTAAAAATAGAACCATACTATGAAGGTATGCCAGAGCCTGAAGGCTTCAACTTGAGAGGTAAAGATGAAGTGGAGCTTAAATGGGGTGGTAAACTGGTATTCTATAATTGTATAGTTGGTGGTGTAATAGATCAACGATATTTACCGGCTATTTTGAAAGGCTGTATGGAAGTCATGGAGTCTGGACCACTAACAGGAAGCTATATACGTGATGTACGTGTCATGGTTTACGATGGCAAAATGCACTCGGTAGATAGTAATGACATCTCATTTAAGATCGCTGGATCATATGCTTTTAAAGAAGCATTCTTAAATGCCAGCCCTAAATTATTAGAACCAACCAAAAAACTCACTTTACGTGTACCTGAAGACATGGTTGGTAACGTCATGACCGATCTTCAATCGCGACGCTCAATAATTCAGGGTATAGACAGCCAAAAGAATTATCAGATATTAAAGTGTATAACACCTGAGGCTGAGCTCTTTGGTTTCTCAACTGAATTACGTTCCTTAACTCAAGGTAAAGCTACGTTTACCTCTGAATTTAATTCGTACGAGCCAGTACCACATAACGTACAGAGTGATATTGTACAAAAAGAAAAAGAACTAGTAGAACAATCATAAAAACCTTTAAAACCATATAAATTATGCAGACTAAAGTATCGTATTTAAGTGACTTGAAGTTTAATTTAGAAACTTGGAAAAGAGAATTGCGCTTTCACTATAATGAGATGGATACATTTCAAGAGAAGTTAGAAGAAATAGCTGGTAGAGAATTTAGCCCAGAAGCGACTAAGCCAATGGAGAATTTTCAAAATAGGATCACCTTAGAAAAGAGTGCCATTTCTAAATTAATGCATCGGTGTAAATACAAAATGAAAAATATCAACAACGTTGACTTTAATGAAAGCATTGATGGTAGGTTAAAAAATGAGCAAAGTACACTTCGCGACGATATGAAGAGATATATTAGAATGCACTATGAACTTAAAGAGGAAATGATGGATTATTTCCTGGAGTGGTTATAAAGTAGTAGTTTTGATGAATTATTAAAATCAAACTATCATGAACTATGTAAAATTTGTTTTGACGGTATTAGTATGTATATCATTTTGTGCCGTTAATGCCCAAAAATTAACCGAAAAGCAAAAGGAACGTGAAGCTAATAAAGTAGAGATCTTTACCTCTGAAGAAAAAGACAACATGCAAATGTGGTTTCATGAAGAAACCAAAAAGCTTAATCTTAGCGAGGAAGAATCTGAACGTTACAGACAGATCATTGCTAACAATGTTTATAAAATGAGACGTCTCAATGATAAGGACAGTAAATTAACAGAAGAGGAGGTAACTACAGAGTTTAAAAAACTTGTCGAAAAAACTAATTTTGAAGTTAAGGATGTCCTTTCAGAAGAACAATATGAAATGCACTTAAAGAACTTTAATAAATTAGCTAATAGTGCATTAAAAAGAAATGCTAAAAAGGATTAGTAATTAAACTAATTCTCTATTACATAGAAAAGGCTTCCAATTGTGGAAGCCTTTTTTAATATTTAAAGTGTGCCTTTATTATTCGTTTGCTGCCATAAGCGCAAAGAACTTATTGATATTTGGCAGTATTACAATGCGTGTTCTTCTATTTTTTGAACGGTTTTCTCTAGTTGTATTATCAACTATAGGATGAAAACTACTTCTACCAGAAGCGATCATTTTTTCAGGAGCAACATCATATTTGTTTTGTAATGTTCTAACAACTGAAGTGGCACGAAGTACACTTAGATCCCAGTTGTCACGAATTTTATCAGTATTGATACTTTGAGAATCAGTGTGACCTTCAACCATAACTTCAATACTTGGCTCGCTGTTGATAACATCGGCAAGCTTTTGTAAAATAGAATTGGCTTTACTACTTATAGTATAACTACCTGATTTAAATAGCATTTTATCAGAAATTGAGATCATAACTACGGTCTCATCAATGTCGATGGCGATATCTTCGTCTTCATCTAAACTACTGTTGTCTAATGATGATTGTAAGTTGTAAGCCACGGCAAGATTCATAGAGTCTTTTAAAGTTTTCGCTTTAGCCAGTTCGTTTTGATCAACTTTGGCCAATGTAGCTTTCATTTGTTCTTTAGCATCGTTTGAGATAACTGCATTATCAACCACTTCTAGTTTCATATCGTTTTCCTTAATTAAGGTCACGTTTTCTTCGGTTAATGAATTGATCTTCGAGTTATACTCATCTACTCGAGCCTGAATTTTAGTGAATTTGGCTTCAAGTTCTTCTTTCTCTACTTGTGTTTTCTGCAGTTCACTTCTGGTGTTGTTATGCTCCGTTTCAAGGGCTACATACTTCTTTTTAGAGACACATGAGGCTACGGTTACAGCCACAAGTAACATAATAGATAGTTTTTTCATAATGGATTTGTGATTTAAATTAGTTGTTAAACATCTTATTTACGTTTAATTCTTAGAGTTGGATGTTTATACCATCACTTTTTCGATTAAAAATTTAGTATTGATTTGAAAGCCCTGCTAATTGCGCTAACGGTGGTTTTATTTATGAGAATTTTAAGGTATGTACATGAGCTAATTTAATATCTTGTTGAAATGAAACTCATTGGGCTTTTGATGTTTTTACCGCTAATTGTATTTTCTCAATATGTAGAAAGTGACTGGGAAGAGCGTGATACCTGGATGCCACTTGAATTGATCTATGACCATGCAGATATCAAGGAAGGCATTCATGTTGCCGATATTGGCTGTCATGAAGGCTATTTTACTATCCATTTAGCTAATCAAGTTGGTGAGGTTGGACGCGTTTATGCCGTTGACGTACGTGATGATCGATTGGACCGCCTCAAAGCGCATCTGGATGATCGCAATATGGAAAATGTAGAAGTTATTCTAGGCGATTATGACGACCCTAAGTTACCTGATAATACATTGGATGTAGTGGTGATCATGGACACCTATCATGAGATGACCGACTATATGGACATTTTAGATCATGTGCATAATGCTTTAGTAGATGAAGGCACCATTGTCATTATTGAAAAATTGAAATCGCGTATTAAAGGAAAGTCACGGTATGCGCAAGTTGATGCGCATAGCTTAAGTACTAAATACGTTAAAAAGGAATTGAAAAATGCAGGATTTGATGTCACCTATGAAAATAATGACATCGGCTTATGGGAAAAAGACGAAGATAAGGTCATGTGGATCTTAGTCGCTAAAAAGAAATAAACCAATGCAATCAAAAATTAATAGGAGAGAAGCGCTAAAGCTTACTGGTGGAGCAGTGGCCATAGGCCTAGTTATGCCATCGTTATTGTCCTTTACTAAACAATCCATAATGAAACGAACAATTGGCAGCACTGGAGAACAAATTCCAGTAATAGGCTTGGGTACCTGGCAAACCTTTGATGTGGGATCAAATACTGAGCAACGTCAACAGTTGTTAGAAGTGCTTAACACCATGCAATCCCTTGGTGGCACCATGATAGACAGTTCACCTATGTATGGCACATCGGAGTCGGTTGTAGGTGATTTGAGCCAACAAACCACAAATAGCGATCACTTTTTTTATGCTACAAAAGTGTGGACAGAAGGAAGACAGGATGGTATTAACCAGATGCAATCTTCAATGCGCAAGATGAAACGTGAGAAGATGGATTTGATGCAAATTCATAATTTGGTAGATTGGAAAACACACTTAAAGACTCTGAGAGATTGGAAGGAGAGTGGTACCATTAGATATATAGGTTTTACACATTATACAAACAGTTCGCACAGCACTTTAGAAAAACTGATCAAGAGCGAACGCCCTGATTTTGTGCAGTTTAATTACTCTATTAACGATAGACACGCCGAGCAGTCTTTACTGAATACCGCCAAAGACCATGGCGTTGGCGTTATTATCAACAGACCTTATGGCGGTGGTAGTTTATTTAGGAAAGTGAGAGGGAAAGCGTTACCGGATTGGTGTGTTGATTTGGATATCAATTCTTGGGGGCAATATTTCTTAAAATATATTATTTCACATGATGCCGTTACATGTGTCATCCCTGGAACCTCAAAAGTGAAGCATATTAAGGACAATATGCAAGCGGGTTATGGTCGATTACCTAATGTAAAACAAAGGGAGCAGATGCTTAAACATCTTGAGAGCTTATAAAACTCGAGTTGGTTGGTAGCTCAAAGATCTCCAGATCAAAATATTTCACAGCCGCAATGACATGATCAAAAATATCGGCCATGATATATTCATAATTGGCCCAACGTTTGTCACTGCTAAAAGCATAGATCTCTAACGGAATACCTTGAGG